>DITZ01000007.1:0-21930 GCA_002422985.1 Sphingomonadales bacterium UBA6171 | reverse complement strand
GGGCCTGGAGCTGATGAGCCTGTCGGCCTATGTGCTCGCCGCTTTTCAGCGGGACGATGCGCGCTCGTCGGAAGCGGGGCTGAAATATTTTGTGCTGGGGGCGCTGTCGTCGGGCGTGCTGCTCTATGGTGTCAGCCTGGTCTATGGCTTTGCCGGATCGACCGATTTTACCGCTGTCGCGGCCAGCCTGTCGGGTGGCGGCGAGCGGCATAGCGGCGCGCTCATCGGGCTGGTATTTGTGTTCGCGGGCCTGGCGTTCAAGGTGTCGGCCGTGCCGTTCCACATGTGGACGCCGGATGTGTATGAAGGCGCACCGACCCCGGTGTCGGCCTTCTTCGCCTCTGCCCCCAAGGTGGCGGCGATGGGGCTGTTTCTGCGCGTGGCGCTGGATGCCTTTTCCGGCATGATTGCCGACTGGCGGCAGATCATCATCTTCATGGCGATCGCCTCGATGCTGCTGGGTGCCGTGGGTGCCATCGGACAGACCAGCCTGAAGCGGCTGCTGGCCTATTCCTCCATCAACAATATCGGCTTTGTGCTGATCGGACTGGCAGCGGCCAATCATTCGGGGGCGTCGGCGGTGCTGTTTTACCTGGTCGTCTATATGGTGATGACGCTGGGGGCCTTCCTGTGCGTGCTGGCGCTGGCGGATGCGGATGGTGAACCGCTGGACAGCCTGGCTGATCTTTCGGGGCTGGTGCGGTCCCGCCCCTGGCTGGCGGTGGCGCTGGCGATGTTCATGCTGTCGCTTGCCGGCCTGCCGCCGCTGTTCGGCTTCATGCCGAAGCTGGCGGTGTTCAATGCGGCGGTGGCGGCCAATCTGTGGCTGCTGGCGGTGATCGGGGTGCTCTCCAGCGTGATTGCGGCCTATTATTATCTGCGGATCGTGAAGCTGCTGTTCTTTGATGCGCCGGCCGGCACGGTGGCCGGTGGCCGCTTTGGCGTGGAGGCGGTGCTGATGCTGGCCGCCGCGCTGTTCGTGTCGCCGCTTGGCTATCTGCTGCTTGGACCCCTGTCGGCCGCCAGCCGGCTTGCCGCTGCCAGCCTGTTCTGAATTTGATCCCACACAGCCACCGCCCGCCCATCCATCTGGAGGAGGTGGGTTCCACCAACGATTGGGTGCGCGAACAGCGCGCCATGCTGGAGGATGGGCAATGGGTGGTGGCGGACCGTCAGACGGCGGGACGGGGCCGGCTGGGGCGGCAGTGGATGGCGGCCGGCGGCAATTTCACGGGCAGTTGCCTGCTGCGCCCGCGCGACGGCGAGACGCCGGCGCATCTGCTTTCCTTTGTGGCGGCGCTGGCGCTGTTCGATTGCGTTCGGCCCTTATTGCCCCATGCGCGGCTGGAGCTGAAATGGCCGAACGACCTGCTGCTGGAGGGGGGCAAACTCTCTGGCATCCTGCTGGAGGCCGAAGGCGCGGTGGTGGTGCTGGGAATCGGGCTGAACCTGGCGCATGCGCCGGCGGTGGAGGGGCGGCTGGTGAGCAGCGTGCGCGATCATGGCGGCACGGTGGTGGTGCCGATGCTGTTTGCGGCGCGACTGGCCGAAGCGATGGACCGGCGGCGGATGCAGTGGCGGGCTTCGGGCTTTGCGGCGGTGCGGGCGGACTGGCTGGCGCGGGCGCATCCGCTTGGCACGCCGCTGGCCGTGATGCAGAATGGGGCGCGGGTGGAGGGGCGCTTCGCCGGGCTGGAGGCGGACGGTGCGCTGTTGCTGGATGTGGCGGGCGGGCGGCTGCTGGTGCATGCCGGCGATGTGTTCACGGCCTAGGGAAAGGGCAGGCTGATGCTGCTGGCGATTGACGTGGGCAACACCAACATCATGTTCGCGCTGGTGGAAGGCGGGGTCATCCGCCACCGCTGGCGTATTTCAACCGCCGAGCAGCGGACGGCGGATGAATATGGCGTATGGCTTTATCAGCTGATGCAGATGGAGGGGATTGCACGCGCGGCGGTGCATGATGTTATCATCGCGTCGGTCGTGCCGCAGACGCTGTTCAATCTGCGCGGGCTGGCGCGGAAATATTTCAATGCGGAGCCGATGGTGGTGGGCGCGCCGGGGGTGGATGTGGGGATGGCGGTGAACATGCCCAACCCCGCGGAGGTGGGGGCGGATCGCATCGTGAATGCGGTGGCGGCACATGCGGCCTATCCCGGCAGCCTGATCATCGTGGATTTCGGCACGGCGACGACCTTTGATGTGGTGTCAGCCGACGGCTGCTATGAAGGCGGGGTGATTGCGCCCGGCATCAATCTTTCGATGGATGCGCTTTACCACGCGGCGGCCAAACTGCCGCGCATTGCCGTGGAGCCGCCGCCCGAAGGGCAGGGCGCGATTGGCAAGGGCACGGTGCATGCCATGCAATCGGGGGTGTTCTGGGGCTATGTCGGCCTGACCGAAGGGCTGGTTGCGCGGTTGAAGGCGGAAATCGGCGGCAGTGTCACTGTTATCGGCACGGGCGGTCTTGCCGCATTGTTCGCGCGGCATACACAGGCTATTGATCATGTCGATCCCGACCTCACCGTGGCCGGGCTGGTCGCCATTCATGCGCGCAATGTCGCGCGGGGCTGAAGGCGCAACAAGGAAAGTTTTACATTGACCCCTGGGGACGAACTCATCTTCCTGCCGCTTGGCGGCAGCGGCGAAATTGGCATGAACGTCAATCTATATGGTTGCCGTGGCAAGTGGATCATGTGCGATCTGGGCATGACCTTTGCAGACCCGTCTTTGCCGGGCGTGGATCTGGTGCTGCCGGATCTGCGCTTCATCGAGGAGCGGCGCAAGGATCTGCTGGGCGTGCTGCTGACGCACGGCCATGAAGATCATATCGGCGCCATCCCCTATCTGGCGGCCGATCTGGGCGTGACGCTGTATGCGACACCATTCACCGCCGGGCTTATCCGCCGCAAGCTGGAGGATGAGGGGATTTCGCGCGATGTGAAGCTGAAGATCGTGCCGATGGGCGGATCGGTGGAACTGGGGCCGTTCAATGCGCAATGGGTGGCGCTGGCGCATTCGATTCCCGAAGGCAATGCGCTGGTCATCGACACGCCTTATGGCCGCATCTTTCACACCGGCGACTGGAAGCTGGACGACCGGCCCATCCTGGGCGATCCGGCGAGCGCGGAGGAATTGACGGCGATTGGCGCCAATGGCGGCAAGGGCACGCTGGCGCTGGTGGGCGATTCCACCAATGTGTTCAACCAGGAGCCGTCCGGCTCGGAAACGGATGTGTTCAACGGGCTGATGCAGCTGGTGAAATCGCGCAAGCGCGGGCGGGTGGTGGTGACAACCTTCGCCTCCAACGCGACGCGGCTGCATACGATTGGCGAAGTGGCGAAGGCCTCAGGCCGCAAGCTGGTGATCGCCGGCCGTTCTCTGGACCGCATCATGGGCGTGGCCAAGGCGACCGGCTATCTGAAGGGGATGCCGGACGCGATCAGCTGGGAGCAGGCGGCCAATGCGCGGCCGGAAACGCTGCTGATCGTGGTGACGGGCACGCAGGGCGAGCCACAAGCCGCATTGGCGCGCATCGCGGAAGGCACGCACCCGCAGCTGAAGCTGGAAAGGGGTGATCTGGTTATCTATTCATCGAAGAATATCCCCGGCAATGAAATCGCCATCGGGCGGGTGCAGAATGCGCTGGCCGCGCGCGGCGTGGAGATTGTGGGGGACCGGCAGGCGCATGTGCATGTGTCCGGCCACCCCGGCCGGCCGGAGCTGGAGGCGATGTATGGCTGGATCAAGCCGCGCATCGTGGTGCCGGTGCATGGCGAGCGGCGGCATATGGAAGAGCAGGCGCGCTTTGCGAAAAGCTGTGGCGTCAGGCAGACCATCGTGCCGGTGAACGGCAGCGCAATACGGCTGGCGCCGGGCGATCCGGTGGTGATGAGCCATGAGGCGCATGGCCGGCTGGTGCTGGATGGCGATGTCATCCTGCCGGCCGATGGTGCGACCATAGGCGCGCGGCGCAAGCTGGCGCATTCCGGGCTGCTGCTGGTGTCGCTTGTGCTGAATGCGCGCGGCGAACTGGCGGCCAATCCGGCGGTGCTGGCCAAGGGCGTGCCGGTGGAGGAAGAGGAAGCCGATTTTCTGGTGGAATGCGCCGAGGAAGTGGAAAAGGCCGTCAGCAAGGTTGGCACCCAGGATGCGCGCCGGCTGGCGGATGAGGTGAAGGTCGCCGTGCGGCGCGTTGCCCGGCAATGGACGGGCAAGAAGCCGATCGCGGAGGTGCAGATCATCAGGTTGGGGAAATAGCATGCCCTGGTATTCGGCCGCCGCGCTCTATCTGCTGTTCTGGGTGTTTACTTTCTTCCTTGTGCTGCCCTTCGGGGTGCGCACGAGCGAGGAGGAGGGCGAGGCGCTGGTGCCGGGGCAGGCCGAGAGCGCGCCGCACCATTTTTCGATGGGGCGCAAGCTTTTGTGGACGACAGCGGTTTCAGCGCTGGGCTTTGGCCTGTTCTGGCTGAACTGGGAAATGGGCTGGATCACGCGGGAGGCGTTTCTGGATTTCATGCCCGGCCCGCGGTGACGCGGGTAGTGTTGCCCGGCCCGCGGTAACGCGGGTGACGTGTTGATTTTTCTTTGAACCGTCGCCCCGTGCTTGACACGGGGCAGGGCTTTCTGCCGGACGGGTGGGGAAGAAGCCCTGCCCCGTGTCAAGCACGGGGCGACGGAGATGGAGGGGTTGGGGGGAAGCGGGAGATAGGGTAGAACCGCAGCCGCAGCCCTAACCTTCCATTGCCTCTGTCAGGGCCATGGTGATGCGGCCGCTGTCGCTTTGGCGCAGCGCAGTGGCGAGCGGGCCGTCGCCGATCCGGCTGGTGAGGGCTTCGAAATCGGCGATGTGGCGGCGGGCGATGGCGGCGAAATCATCGTCGCGGTCCAAGAGGGCGCGCAGCTCACGCTTTTCGCTGCGGTTGAGCAGCGCGGCGGCGCGGCCGGTGAACAGGCTGCGCTCGCCCTTGCGCCAGCTTTCCAGTTCGGCGTCACTCATCGGTTTGCCAAGGGCGGAGAGGATGGCAGCGGCGCTGCCGGCCATGCGGTCGGTCAGCAGTTGCGCGCTGGCGTTGAGGTCGCGCTGCACCAGGGCTTCCAGGCTCTCTCCGGCGCGGCTGGTGCGTTCCTCTATGGCTTTGAGCGCATTGGCGAGCGCCAGCATGGAGGCGGCGGTGCGTTCGGCGGCCGCGCCGGCGGCTTCGGATGCGGCGCTGGCGGCGGCCTGTGCGGCGTGCGCCTGTTCGGTGATGGGAGTGACGAAGCTTTGCCGCATGGCGGTGTCGGCGGCGGCGGCGAGACTGGTGCGCGCCTCGCCGATCACCCCGTCCAGCGTTTCGCGCATGGTGCCGGCGGTTTGGTTGGCGACGTCGCGCACCCGCGTCATGGCGTCCGTCAGCCGGGTGGCGGCGGCAAGCGAGGTGTCGCGGGTCTGGTTTTCCACTTCGGAAATCAGCTGGCGGGCCTGTTCAAGCTCCACCACCAGCGCCTGACCGGCGGTTTCGATGGCGCGGCGCTGTTCCTCCAGATGCAGGGTTGCGGCGTCGATGGTCGCGCGGCTTTCGTTGATGGGAATGGCGAGATCGGCCGCGCGCCCATGCGCGCCGTCGATCGCGGTGACAAGCGCGTTCAGTTCGCCGGTCATGGTTTCAGCGGCGCGGCTGGCCTCCACCGTGCGCGCGGGCAGTGTCGCGCCCAGCACATCGACCGTTTGCAGCACAACTTCCTTCAGCGAAGCGACGGCGGCTTCGAGCGCGGTGGTGGCGGTGCGGCCTTCTTTCAATGGAATGGCGATGGAATCGGTCGCCGCATTAACTTCGGCCACCCGTGCGGTCAGCTGATTGAAGGTTTCCGTGCTGGTGGCGGCGGAGTGGGCGAGACGGGAATCCAGCACCCGGAAGCTGCGCTCGGCCGATGCCGCCAGATTTTCGGTGGTTTGAATCTGGTTCGCCAGTTGCGCCTCTATCGCGTCGGCGTCGGCGCGCAGTCCGGCGAGCCGTTGCGAAATGGTGCGGGCGGCATCGCCGCCGATCTGGGCGAGCGCGGCACGCGCGTCGCTGATGCTGGCGGCCAGGGCGGCGCTTTGCGCGTCCACCGTGCTGCGCATGGCGGTGAGCGCTTCGGCGCTGGATTCGAAGCTGCTTTTGGCAGCCTGTTCGATGCTGTTGCTGGCGGCGTCTGCCTGTTCGGTGATGGAATCGACGATGCCGGAAAACTGGCTGAGCGCGGCGGACAGCGAGGCCACAGCCTGCTGGCCACGCAGATCGGCGGCGGCAAAGCCCTGTTCCAGCCGCTGGGCCAGCATTTCCAGCGCCGTCAGCCGTTCGGCGGCGTGGTCGGCGGCGATGGTGAGCGCGGCGTTCACCGATTCGGCCTGCGATTGCAGCGCCGGCAGGCGGGCGGAGAGGCTTTCGCCGGCGGCGAGCACGGCGTCGGCTTCGGTGCGGAATCCGGCACCAAGGCTGGTAAGCGTCGCTGCTTCCGCCTGCAATCTGGCGCTGCAACTGGTGACTGCCTCCAGATCGTCGGACAGCAGGGTTCTGAGCGTGTTGATGCGGGCGGCCGTGCCGGTGAACTGCGATTCCTGATGATCGAGCAGGTCTTCGGCGGGCACCGCCGGCCAGGCGCCGGCGCGGCGGCTGCCAGCCATGCAGGCGGCGGCGATGGCGAAAAATGTGGCGACGGGTATCAGCAGCGGGCCGACAAGGGTGCCCAGCAGCAGCGGATCCGGCCGGGCCGATCCGAAAACCGCCGTGCGGTGGAGCCAGAGCATGAACCCGATCCACAGCAGCGACAGAATGACCGCCATCCACAGCGGCAGCCGGCTCGGCTTAGCGTCATCCATCCCTGCCACCCGCATTCTCCCTGCGCGATTCGCTCCAGTGTGATTCGATTATGCGCCGCATCGCAACAGCGGTCTGCGTCTTTGGTTGCCGCAGCCTGCCGTTCGCCGCAAGTGGCTGGCACGCCGGAGCGCGGCAGATTAGGAATGGCGGCGTTATGGTCTTGCCGGAACATCGGGAAAACTGGTCGGCCCTGCTGCTGATGGGGGAGGCTGCGGCCGGCGAGAGCGCGCCGGGCCGCTGGCTGGTGGCGGGGGTGCCGATTATCGAACGGCAGGCGCGCGCGGCGCGCATCGCGGGCGCGCGGCGCATCATCATAGTGGCGGAAAGCCTGCCGGAGCCGCTGGCGACCCGGCTGAAGGACAGGGCCGAGACGCTGGTGGTTGGCGATGCGGCGGCGCTGGCGCTGGCGTTGCAGCAGCAGGCGGATGATGTGCTGCTGTTCGCACATGGGCTGCTGGCAGACGGGCGGCTGGTGTCGGCGATGGCAGACGCAAGCGGCGCGGCGCTGGCCTGTTTTGCGGCGTCAGCCCCCGATGGCGCGGAGCGGCTGGACCGGGATCATCATTGGGCCGGACTGGCGCGGGCGGATGTGGCGCTGGTGGCCGATGTGGCGGAAGGGCTGGGGGATTGGGATCTGGCCGCCACGCTGCTGCGCGCGGTTGATGCGGCCGGGGCGGTGCGGGTGGATGCGGGGCAGCTGCCGCTGTTCGATGCGGAGGCGCGCGGGGATGTGCCGCTGCTGTGGGCGATGCCGGCGGATGCCGGGCAGGCGCTGGCGGTTGGCGGGTCGCTGCTGGAGGCAGAGGGCAGCCCGCCGGATGTGATCGAGCGGTGGGTGAACCGGCCCGCGGGGCGGATGCTGGCGCGGCTGCTGCTGCCGGGGCTTTTCTCTGGAGGGCAGGTGGCGATGCTGGGCAAGCTGTTGCTGCTGCTGGCGATTCCGGGGTTTCTTGCCGGCTGGCCCTTGCTGGCGCTGCTGGCGATGCTGATCGCGCCGGTGGTGGACAGGGCAGGGCGGCTGATGGCGCAAGCGCGGCTGGAGCCGGTGCCACGCTGGCCGCTGGATGGGCTGGCAGGGGCCGGGCTGGCGGCAGCGGCGGTGATGGCGCTGGGCCTGTCGCTGCCGGGTGTGATGGCGGGATTGGCGGCGGCGATGGTGGCGCTGTTGTCGGCGGCGATGGTGGCGCTGTTGCTGGTGATGATGGCGGCCATCGCCCATTGGTTCCGCTGGCGGACCGGCGCGCATATGGATGATCGCACGCTGCTGGATCGGCGGCTGGCGCTGCTGTCGCAGCCGCTGTCTCTGGCAGCATGGCCGCTGCTGCCCTTCGCGCTGTCCGGGCTATGGGCGGCGGGGCTTTTGCTGCTGCTGCCGCTGATGGCGCTGCTGGCGG
This sequence comes from Sphingomonadales bacterium UBA6171, assembly GCA_002422985.1. Taxonomy (GTDB): domain Bacteria; phylum Pseudomonadota; class Alphaproteobacteria; order Sphingomonadales; family Sphingomonadaceae; genus Sandaracinobacteroides. The sequence continues at coordinate 13,691 of DITZ01000007.1, read as the reverse complement.
CGGTGCGGCTGTGGCGACTGCTGGTGGCGATGGATGCGCTGCTGCCGCGACAGGCGGTTCATCACAAAGCGGGTGCAAGGGCAGGGCTTTGCGGCTAAGGCACGGCTGATGTCTGCCTTTCTTCGCTCTGTTCTGCTGGCACTGCCGCTGACTGTTGCTGCCCCGCTTGCCGCCGGCCCCTGGGCCGAAGCCGGGGACGCGCGCATGGTGGCCGATGTCGAGATGCTGAAGGCCTTTGGCTATATTCCCGGCCCGGTGAACGCATGGCCACTGCCCTGGGCGCAGATAGAGGCCGGGCTGGAAGCCGCGCGGGCGGATCCGGCGCTTTCCCCCACCCTGCTGGCGGCGCGGCACCGGCTGGAGACGCTGGCGGAGCGCAACCGGCAGGCTTCCCGCTTTTTCGTGCGGACCTCCTTCACCAATGATGCAGCGCTGGTGCGCGGGCAGGCGGATACGGCGCGCAATCCGGCGGATCTGACCGCGACGGCCAGCCACGACATCGGCGACCATCTGACCGTGACCTGGGGCGGCAGCTATGTGTCGGACGGCAGCCCGGATCAGGCGGCGACGGAAAAGGGCAATGGCTTTTCCCCCGCGCCCAGCCATGCGGTGCTGCGGCTGGGCAACTGGGCGCTTTATGGTGGCTATGTGGAGACGCAATGGGGCGCCGGACATGATGGCAGCCTGTTGTTTTCCACCAGCGCGCGGGCCTTTCCGCGGGTGGGCATCCGGCGGTTGCGGCCCTATAGCATCGACCTGCCGGTGCTGCGCAGGCTGGGGCCGGTAAGCTTTGACCTATTCGTCGGCGCGGCCCGCGAGGATCGGGATTATGATGGCGCCGGCATCGTGGGCATGCGCTTTGCCTTTCAGCCGACACCCTATTTCGAGATGGGGCTGAAGCGCGGGCTGATGCTGTGCGGCAAAGGGCGGCCGTGCAGCCTGGGCATCATCAAGGACGCGCTGATCGGTTTCGGAGACGCCGACAATACCGGCACCCTGAACGAGCCGGGGAACCAGCTGGCGGGCTTTGACATGAGCTATCGCCGGCCGATCGGCAAGACGGGCCATGCACTGATCCTGAATTTCGATACGGTGGCGGAAGACGCGGACAATATCATCATCGAACAATTTGCACGGCAGATCGGCATTGCCTTTACCGGGCCGGCCAGCCGGGCGGGTGCGATGTATCGCGCAGGGTTCGAATATACCGATACGCAAGGGTCGCTGCTGATGTCGCCGCTGCGGATTGGCTGGAAAACCAAGCGGCTCAACTTTGAGGGCAGCGTCTATAATAATGGCATCTATACCGATGGCTGGACCTTTGGCGGCCGACCGCTGGGCTATTCGCTGGATGGGGATACGCGGGCGGCGACGCTGCATGGACAGCTGATCGATACGCGCAATCGCCGCTGGTATGGCTCGCTGCGGTCCATCGACATGAATATCAACGAATTTCAGAATTATCGTATTTCCAGGAGCCGGGAGCGTATCAAGCTGGCGACGGCCGGGGTGGAATGGCCGACACGGATAGGCGACCTGCGGTTCGAGGGCCGGGTGCAGCATAATGCACCGGATACGCCGAACGACAGCCCGACGCGGTTGCAGGGCGAGTTTAGCTGGACCACGCGCTTCTAGGGTGCTTGCCAGCGGCTGAACCGGCGCGCTAAGGCTGGCGGGTGGCCGATGTTTCCCTTTCGTTCGCTGGCGCGCGCCTGCATCCGCTGCCATGTGGCGCGCTGTTCTGGCCAGCGGAATCGGTGCTGATGGCGGCAGACCTGCATCTGGAGAAAGGCTCCAGCCTGGCGCGGCAAGGCTGGTTTTTGCCGCCCTATGACAGTGCCGACACGCTCGCCCGGCTGCTGGCGGCGGTGGAGCGGACGGGGGCGTCGCGGCTGGTGCTGCTGGGGGACAGTTTTCACGATGAAGACGGGCCGGCGCGGCTGGCCGACGCGGCGGTGCAGCTGTTGCAGGCGATTGCGGCGCGGGTCCGCATCATCTGGGTGGCGGGCAATCATGACGGGGTCAGCCCGGCGATGCTGCCCGGCGCGGTGGTGGAGGAGCTGTGGCTGGCGGGCATCCGGCTGCTGCATATTCCCGATGCGGCAGACGCGCGGCCGCAGCTGGCCGGGCATTTTCACCCCAAGGTGCAGGTGCCGCTGCGGGGTGGCCGGTCTGTGAGCCGGCGTTGCCTGGCGCTGGGCGCAAGGCGGGGGATTCTGCCGGCCTATGGCGCCTATGCCGGCGGGCTGAATATCTGGTCTGACGCGATTACCGCGGCGCTGGACGGCGCGGGCGACGCCGTTATCGCGACTGACGACGGCCTGCTGCGGCTTTCGCCGCCCGGTTTTCCCCGCCGTGCGATGCGTGCGGCTGAAGCGAGGATGATGTGATGAGCTGGTTTCCCGAACCGCAGGCGCGGATTTTCTGTGCTGCCGTCAACTATGCCGCCCACCGCGACGAGATGGGGCGCGGCGAGACCGGGCCGCATCCGGTGCTGTTCATGCGCACGCCGCTGTCGCTGGTGCGGGCGGGGGAGGCAATCATCCTGCCGCGCGAATCCGAGCGGCTGGATTTTGAAGGCGAGCTGGCCTGCGTGATCGGCACGGCCGGGCGGCGGATCGGTCGCGCGGCGGCGCTGTCGCACATCATTGGCTGGACGCCGTTCATGGATGGATCGGTGCGGGATTGGCAGCGCCACACGTCGCAGTTCACGCCGGGCAAGAATTTTGACCGGTCGGGCAGCATCGGGCCGGCCTTGGTGTCGGCGGCGGATTTTGGCGATTATCGCGCGCACCGGCTGGAAACCCGGCTGAACGGGGAAGTGGTGCAGGCGACCGAAATTGCCCTCATGCTGCATGATGTGGAGGCGCTGATTGCCTATATCTCCACCTTCACCGAGCTGCGGCCGGGCGACATCATCGCCACCGGCACCTGCGGCGGGGTGGGGGAAAAGCGCGTCCCCCAGCTGTGGATGCGGGATGGCGATGTGGTGGAGGTGGCGATCAGCGGCCTGCCGTTGCTGTTGAATCCAATCGCGGCTGAACAGGGGTGATTCATCGCGGATTCATGGGCGTGTGGCAGGGTCCGCAGCCATGAAAAGCCCGATATTTGCCGCCGCCCTGCTGCTTGCCACGCCGATTGCGGCGCAGGTGGCCGCGCCTGCCCCCGTTACTGCTGCCCCCGTTGCTGCGGAACGCGGGGATGCGGAACAGGCCGTGTATGAAGCCGGCGAGATTGTAAAAGCGGCGGATGACGCATTTGGCGAGGCGTCTGAGGCGGTGGCCAAGGTGATCGAGCGGGTGTTCGCCGACATGGGGAAACCCAATGCCTATATCGTCGGGCGCGAAGGCAGCGGGGCGCTGGTGCTGGGGCTGCGCTATGGCCAGGGCGAATTGCATCACAAGGTGGAGGGCACGCGCACCGTGCACTGGACCGGACCTTCCATCGGGCCGGATGTGGGCGGGGACGCCTCGCGCACCTTCACGCTGGTGTATAATCTGAACGACGGCAATGATCTGTTCAGGCGCTACCCGGCGGTGGAGGGCAAGGCCTATCTGATCGGCGGCGTGTCGGCCAATTATCACCAGCGCGGTGATGTGGTGCTGGTGCCGATCCGGCTGGGTGCGGGATGGCGGCTGGGGGCGAATGTCGGCTATCTGAAATACAGCAAGGAAGGAAAGGTTTTTCCTTTTTAATCAGTTAGCTTCAGCAATTTTCTGGCAACAGGTGCCAATATGGCGGCCAGGTCATTGCCGCGCTTCAATGGCGCGCCGCCTTCGGAATAGAGGATATATTCGCCCTGTTTCAGCCGCAGTTTCGGATCTTTCACCACCCGATATTCCGGCCGTTCGGCGGCGCGGCGAAAGGCGGAGAAGGTGGCGCATTCGGCCCCCAGATCGATGGCATAGTCCCGCCACAGGCCGGCGGCCACCATGCGGCCATAAAGCTGCATGATGCGGTCCAGTTCCTGCCTGTCGAAAACAACCTGCCTTGCCTGTCCCGCGTTCAGCGGGACAATCTGGCTCAAGCGGCTTCCCCGCTGCCGGTGGCGCGGGTTTCGCTTTCGCGCGTTTCGCTCTCCATCGCTTCCAGCCGGACGCGCAGCAGGTCGAGCTGGCATTTCAGCAGTTCGTAACGCTGGGTCTGCGGGTCCAGCTTGTCGCAGCAGGGCGTGCCATAGGGCACGAAGGCCGGATCGTCGCGCACCAGCACCGGAATCGGCTTGGCGGGAATGCCAACCACGGTGGCACCGGGGGCGACATCTTTGGTAACCACCGCATTGGCACCAACCTTCGCGCCGTCGCCGATGGAAATCGGCCCCAGCACGGCGGCTCCCAGCGAGATGATGACATTGTCGCCGATGGTCGGATGGCGTTTGCCGCCCACGCCACTGGTGGGGTTGGTGCCGCCCAGCGTGGCGCCTTGATAGATGGTGACATTGTCGCCGATGTGCGACGTCTCGCCGATGACCACAAAGCCATGGTCGATAAAGAGATTGCGCCCGATGGTGGCGCCGGGATGAATATCGATGGCGGTGAGGAAGCGGCTGAAATGATTGATGATCCGCGCCAGCAGGAACAGGTCTGCGCGATAAAGGCCATGCGCGATGCGATGGAAGCCGACCGCGAGCACGCCCGGATAGGTGAGGATTTCCCAGCGCGAGCGGGGCGCCGGATCGCGTGCCTGAATACTGGACAGATAGGCCGCAAGCCCGAACATGCACTATTCCCCAACCGGTTGAACCATCCCTCATAATCCCAAGTGCGGCTCAAATCCAGCCTCGGCTTAACCCGGTAAAAGCAGGGGTTGGCTGCAATGCAATGCAACTATCTTGCGGCACCGTGCTTTCCCTGTCAGCAAACGCCCCGCATGGAAATCGGACCTGAATTTTTCACCTTCGTCGCTGTGGGCTTTCTGGCCCAGCTGGTCGATGGCGCACTGGGCATGGCCTTTGGCGTGATTTCCACCAGTGCGCTGGTGGCGCTGGGCGTGCCGCCGGCGGCTGCCTCTGCCGGCGTTCACGCGGTGGAGACGGTGACGACCGCGGTGTCGGGCACCAGCCATGCGATTGCGCGCAACATCGACTGGAAGCTGTTCTTCCGTATCGCCCTGCCCGGTATGGCTGGGGCAGTGCTGGGGGCCTATTTCCTCACCAATATTCCGGCCGACAAGGCAAAGCCTCTCATCCAGGCCTATCTCGGCCTGCTGGGCATGTGGATTTTCTGGCGCGGCATCAAGCATATTCATGTCGAGCGGGAGCCGAAAATCGTGGCACCGCTGGGGCTGGTGGGCGGTTTTCTTGATTCGGCCGGTGGCGGTGGCTGGGGGCCGATTGTCACCTCCAACCTCATCGTGCAGGGCAAGGCACCGCGCGAAACCATCGGCACGGTGAATGCGGCGGAGTTTTTCGTCACCACCTCGGCCGCTATCACCTTCATCATCGCCCTGGGCTGGGAAGTGGTGACGATGGCGACGCTGGGCCTGCTGGCCGGTGGCGTGATTGCGGCCCCCTTTGGTGCCGTCCTCGCCAAGCGGCTGAAGGCGGATACGTTGATGATGATGGTGGGCCTTGTGCTGATCGCCAGCAGCGCGTTCGGGATTTACCGTTACTTTCTGGCCTGACCGGCCGGCCTGAGCGGCGGCAGCAGGTTGCAGATATCCGCGCCACCCGATGGGCGGATGAAGAATCCGTCGCGGCGATTGGCGCGCGCATCGACCCATAAGGCAAAGCTGGCCGCGTCGGTGCGCAGCAGCTGAAAGGCGGGGCGTTCGGCGGCGGGCAGATCGGCCGCAAAGCGCATGGCGGTGATGCCTACCCGCTCGGCCGCGCTGGTGTAGAAGCCAATTTCTCCGGTGCCGCGCGGCAGGGTGGAGAGATGGTCCATGCCCTGGACCACCCGGCCGACGAGCGCGATGTTGCGGTCCAGATGGCGCGGGCCATGGCCGATCACGGCATAAAGCTCCGCCCCGGTGCCGGTGTCGGGCGGCATGTCGCGGCCGACGCCCACCATGGTGGGGCAATGCGGCAACCAGTGCTTTCCATCATCACTGGCTACCGGCCAGCCGCCTGCATGGCCGATGCGCGCGCCATAGGCATCGGCAAAGGGCAGGGCGCGGAAGCCGGGCGGCAGGCCGGGCCGTTCATAGCCATCCGCCGGTTGCGCCGCGATGCCGGCGGGCAGCGGAGCCTTTGCCGTTGGATCACCCCATTGCACCACATAATTTTCCTGCGCCCGCACGATCGCGGCATGGCGCGGGAACCAGCCATCGGCCACCAGCGTGCGGATATTGGCCACATGGGTGGGGGCAAAGGCCGGCGCCAGCTGGATGACCACCCGGCGATTGCCGGCCAGATCCATCACCAGCAGATCGGTGGCGGGAATATCCGCCCAGTCCGCCGCCGGCGCGCTGGCCAGAATGTCAGCGGGAGAGGGCGGCGCGGCGGCGATAAGCAGCAGCGCGGCGGCGGCGAGGAGGAGGGGGCGCATCATGGGCAGGAATTGACACGGAAAGGATTTGGCGAAAAATCGAAATCGCGCGCTGAAATCGTTGAACTCATCGACTGAGACGATTAAATCAGGACGCATGATTTATCTGCCCACGATCAAGCAGCTGCAATATCTGGTGGCATTGTACCGGAGCCGGCATTTCGGCAAAGCGGCGGACGCCTGTTTCGTTACCCAGTCCACCCTGTCTGCCGGCATTCGGGAATTAGAGACGCTGCTGGGTGTCACGCTGGTGGAGCGCAACCGGCGCGTGGTGCGCTTTACGCCGCTGGGGGAATCGATTGTGGAGCGCGCCTGGCGGCTGTTGTCGGAGGCCGATGCGATTACCGAGCTGGCGCGCGCGTCTGGCCGGCCGCTGGCCGGCGATCTGCGGCTGGGGGTGATACCCACCATCGCGCCATTTCTGCTGCCGGCGATATTACCGAAGCTGCGCACCCAATGGCCGGAACTGCGGCTGTTCCTGCGGGAAGAGCAGAGCGGCCCGGCCTGTGAGGCGCTGGCACGCGGGCAGCTTGATTGCCTGCTGCTGGCACTGCCCTATAATTGCGGCGACATCGCTTATGAGCCGCTGTTTGATGACCCGATCCGGCTGGCCTTCCATGTTGATGACATGGTGAACCCGCCCGGCGTGATGGACCCGGAAAGCATCGACGAGGCGCGGCTGCTGCTGTTGGAGGATGGGCATTGCCTGAAGGATCATGCGCTGGCCGCGTGCAGCCGGGCGACCTTCCGGCCGGATCAGTCGGTGCTGGGCACATCGCTGCATACGCTGGTGCAGATGGTGGAGAATCGCATCGGCATGACGCTTTTGCCGCAGATGGCCATTGATGCGGGTATATTGGCGCAAACCCATGTGGAGACGCGGCCGCTGGCCTCGGCAGATGCGGTGCGCATGATTGCGCTGGCCTGGCGGCCGACCAGCCCGCGCGCGGACGAGTATCGGCTGTTTGCCGGCGCGCTGAAAGCGGCGCGGGCAAGCCTGGGTTAGGCATTGAGGGGTTTCCCTGCTTTCGCCGCCCCGTGTCGGGCACGGGGTGACGAAGGGCGGACTCACGGCGACGTTGCGATATTGGGGCCTTTCAGCGCCGCCAGCATCGCCTTGCCGGATAGTGGCGGGGCGCCGGATTCGGCGGCGTGCACCAGCTCCAGCACCCGGGCGTTGATGGGGGCGCTTCGCCCCAGCCTGTCTGCCAGCCGGACGATTTCGCCTTGCAGCCAGTCCACCTCGGTTGGGCGGCCGCGCGCCAAATCCTCGGCCATGGAGGAGCGGGCGTGGGGATCGACCCGTGCCTTGCCGCCGCCCGCGCCCGCCACGATGAAGCGGTACAGCGGATCGGGCAGGCGCAATATCTGCGGCATGAGATAGAGCGGCATGGGCAGCAGATCGACCGGCGCGATGCCGGCGGCCTTCACCAGCTTCAGCCCCTCGGCGATGGAGGCGGCCCAGACGCGGCGATAATCGCGCTGCATCAGCTGCTGCATCAGCGGCAGGCCGGACAAAGCATTGATGGCGTTGTTGAGATTGATCAGCAGCTTGCCCCATTGCACGCCGGCGATATCGGGGCTTTCCAGCAGCGGCACCCCGGCGGCAGCGAAGACGGGGACGAAGCGCGCGAGACTGGAATCCGCCGCCACCACCAGCCCGCCGCCGGTGCCGCGATGGAAATGCGCCGGCCCGCGCTGCGCGACATTATAGGGCACCATGCCCGCCAGCACGCGCCGGCCCGGCAACAGCCCGTGCAGCATATCGGCATTGGAGACGCCATTCTGGAAAGAAATAATCGGGGCGTCGGCGGGCGCATGGGCGGCGATGGCCGCGGCGGCCTCAGCCGTGGCCATGCATTTCACAGTGACCAGCACCAGTTCCGCGCCGCTGAGCGCCGCTGCATCGGTGCTGATAACGAGCCGGCCCGGTGGCAGCAGCCGGTCTGTGCCGTCCACATCGGTTACGCGCACGCCATCGGCCAGCGGATCGAGCATGGAAGGGCGGCCGATCAGGATGATCTGTGCATCGTCGGCCAGCATGGCGCCCAGGAAAATGCCGATCAGCCCGGCGCCGAAAATGGCGATTCGCGGCGGAATCTCTCCAGCCATCCTGTTTTCTGGCGCTGTGCTTATCGGCACTGTGATTTTCGAAGGTTCGCCCGCCATTGCCCGCACCCTTCCCTCTGGCCTATCGCGGGAACAATGGAACGCGGGAGGAAATGATGAAAGCGCTTGTTTGTGTGGAGCATGGGCCGCCGGAAAAGCTGGTCGTGCAGGAATTGCCGATGCCGGAACCGGGGAAGGGCGAGGTTCGTATTGCCATGCGCGCGGCGGGCGTGAACTTTCCGGACGTGCTTATCATCCAGAATCTCTATCAGTCCAAACCGCCATTGCCCTTTTCGCCGGGTGGGGAAGCCGCCGGCGTGGTGGATGCCGTGGGGGAGGGCGTCAGCCGCTTCAGGGTGGGAGACCGGGTGATGGCCATGATCGGCAATGGCGCGTTCCGGGAATATTTCTGTGCGGACGAATCGCGGGTGATGCCGATTGCGGGCGACATGCCGTTTGATGTCGCGGCCGGTTTCACCATGACCTATGGCACCAGCCATCATGCGCTGAAGCAGCGCGCGCGGTTGCAGCCGGGCGAAACGGTGCTGGTGCTGGGGGCGGCCGGCGGCGTGGGGCTGACGGCGGTGGAGCTTTCGAAGCTGATGGGCGCGAAGGTGATTGCCGCCGCCTCCTCTGACGAGAAGCTGGCGCTGTGCCGCGACTATGGGGCGGACGCAACCATCAACTACGCAAGAGAAGATCTGAAAGAGCGGGTGAAGGCGCTGACCGGCGGCAAGGGCGTGGATGTGGTCTATGATCCGGTGGGTGATCGCTATACCGAGCCGGCTTTCCGTTCGATTGCCTGGAACGGCCGCTATCTGGTGATCGGCTTTGCGGCCGGCGAGATACCGAAATTGCCGCTGAACCTGCCGCTCATCAAGGGTGCCAGCATCGTGGGCGTTTTCTGGGGCGCTTTCTCGGCGAACGAGCCGGCGCTGCGGGCGGCCAATATGCAGGAACTGCTGGGCTGGTTCGCAGCCGGCAAGCTGAAGCCGCATGTGTCGGCGCATCTGCCGCTGGAACGCGGAGGAGAGGCCATTCGGATGCTGATGGACCGGAAGGCCAGAGGGAAGGTGATTCTGACGGCCGGGTGAGCGGGGGTGGGGTCAGCAACGCTGCGGTGGGGTCAGCGACGGTGCCTGTTATCCCTGCCGCCACCGCGCTGCTGCTGCGTCGTCACTGGCTTTGGCTTCCACCCAGCCGGTCGAATCGCGTTTCCAGAAGGGGGCGTCGGTTTTCAGCCAGTCCATCAGGAAGCTGGCGGCATCAAAGGCGGCGGCGCGGTGGGCGCTGGCGGTGAGCACCAGCACGATGGGATCGCCCACCGGCAGCAGCCCATAGCGGTGGATGGTGATGGCGCCCAGCAGCGGCCAGCGGGTTCGGGCCTGCGCCAGGATGGCGGCCATGCGCCGTTCGGCGGCACCCGGCCAATGTTCCAGCATCAGCGGCTCGTCGCGCACCTGACCGGTGAAGGAAACAATAGCGCCAACCTGTGGGCCCAGCCTCTGCAACCGCACATGTTCGGCGGCAATATCAAAGCATTGCGGTTGGACGCGCGCTTCGAACATCAGCCACCGGTGACGGGCGGAAAGATCGCAACCTCGTCGCCGGGGGAGGCGATGGCGTCCCAGCCGACGATATCCTCGTTGATGGCAACGCGCAGCCGCTGGCGGTCTGCCAGGGCTTCGGCATGGGCGGGGCCGGTGGTGGCCAACTCGTCCAGCAGCCGGGACAATGGCATGGGCGTGTCGAACGGCAGCGTCTCTGTCTCCTGGCCGATCCGCTCCCGCACCCAGGCAAAGTAGCGCAATATGATCGTCATTGCGGCGTGTCGGTCATATGCTTCAGGCCGATGCGGAGATAATCCCAGCCGGTTACCAGCGTGAGAATGCCCGCCACCCACAGCGCGACGAGGCCCACGGGCTGCGAGGGCAGGGCCGGCCACCAATGGGCGGACGCCGGCGCCAGGATGAGCGCGCCGAGCGCCACCATCTGGATGGCGGTTTTCCATTTGGCGAGCTGGCTGACCGGCAGGCCGACGCGTGCGGTCGCCAGAAACTCGCGCAGGCCCGACACCGTAATCTCGCGCAGGATGATGACCAGCCCCGGAATCACATGCCAGCCGGCGATGATATTGTTGTGAATCAACATCACGATCACGGCCGCGACCATGATCTTGTCGGCCACGGGATCAAGGAATACGCCCAGCCTGGAGACGGTGCCCTGCGCGCGGGCAAGATAGCCGTCGAAATAATCGGTAAGTGCTGCAAAGACATAGAGGATGAAGGCGGCGGTGTAGCCCTGCCATTTGGCTTCCCACATCAGCACGACGAAAATCGGCACGGCAAACACCCGCGACAATGTCAGCAGATTGGGCAGGCTGGACAGCATGGCCCATCCTTAGGCAATCGGTGGCGGCCTCACAACAGATGGATGCATGCATGACAGATACCGCCAGTTCCGTTTCCGCCGCCGTTGCCCGCCGCCAGTCTGTGCGCGGCTTTCTGCCCCGGCCGGTGGATGGGGTGCTGATACGCCGGGTGCTGGAAAAAGCGGCGCGGGCACCATCGGGGGGCAATGTGCAGCCATGGCATGTGGATGTGGTGGGGGGTGAGCGGCTGGACGCGTTGAAAAGTATCATGGCCGCGCGCGTGCCGGAAGCGCCGGGTGGCGAGCCGACAGAATATGACATCTATCCCAAAACCCTGCTCAGCCCGCACCGGGACTATCGCTTTCAGGTGGGGGAGGATCTGTATGGCGCGCTGGGCATCCCGCGGGAGGACAGGCTGGCGCGGATGCTGTGGTTTGCCCGCAATTTCCAGTTTTTCGGCGCGCCGATGGCACTGTTCTGCACCGTCGCGCGCACGATGGGGCTGCCGCAATGGTCTGATCTGGGCATGTTTTTGCAAACGGTGATGCTGTTGCTTCAGGAGGAAGGCGTGGACAGCTGCGCGCAGGAATGCTGGGCGATTTATCCGCAGACCATTGGCCGGTTTCTGGCGCTGCCGCCGGAACGCATGCTGTTCTGCGGCATGGCCATCGGCTATGCGGACCCGGCCGAACCGGCCAATCAGTTTCGGGCGCGGCGCGCGGCAGTGGCGGATTTTACCCGCTTTCACGGCATCTGACCTGTCGCCGGCGCGCAGGATGACAGCCATGCAATTGCCCCACGCGCGCGCAACGCCTATGGGGCGGCAATGACCGACGCTGCCCCATTCATCCGCGCCCGCAAGCCCGATTGGCTGCGCGTGCGTGCGCCGACTTCGCCAGCCTTTGCGGAAACGCGCAAGCTGATGCGGCGGCTGAACCTGAACACGGTATGCGAGGAAGCCGCCTGCCCCAATATCGGCGAATGCTGGCAGCAGAAACATGCGACCGTGATGATCCTGGGCGACACCTGCACGCGGGCCTGCGCTTTCTGCAATGTGAAAACCGGCATGCCCAATCCGGTGGACGCGCATGAGCCGGCGCATGTGGCAGAGGCTGCGGCCGAACTGGGGCTGGAGCATATCGTTATCACATCCGTTGACCGGGACGATCTGCCCGATGGTGGTGCGACACAATTTGTGAAGGTTATCAATGAACTGCGCGCCCGCACGCCCAGGACGACCATTGAAATTCTGACGCCCGATTTCCGCAACAAGGCGACCGAAGCGGTAAAGCGCATCGTGGACGCGCGGCCGGACGTGTATAATCACAATCTGGAAACGGTGCCGAGGCTCTACCCGACCATCCGCCCCGGCGCGCGCTATTATCATTCGCTGCGGCTGCTGGAACAGGTGAAGCGGCTGGACCCGACCATCTTCACCAAATCCGGCCTGATGGTGGGCCTGTCGGAAACCCGGCACGAGATGCACCAGGTGATGGACGATATGCGATCGGCCGACATCGATTTCCTGACAATCGGCCAATATCTGCAACCAACCCCGCGCCATGCGCCGGTGGTTGAATTTGTCGAGCCGAAAAGCTTTCAAAGCTATGCCGCCATCGGGCGGGCCAAGGGTTTTCTGCTGGTGGCGGCCACGCCGCTGACCCGCTCCAGCTATCATGCGGGTGCGGATTTTGCCCGGATGAAGGCGGCGCGCGATGCCGCGCACGCAAGGCAGTCGCCGGTTGCCGAGGCATAGCGAAACCCGCGTCCTGCCCTGGACGCCTGAGGAAATGTTCAATCTGGTGGCCGATGTGCGGCGCTATCCGGAGTTTCTGCCCTGGGTGGTGGCCGTGCGCATCCGCGAAGAGACGCCGGAGCGGCTGGTGGCGGACCTGTCGGTCGGCTTCAAATCGCTGCGGGAAAGCTTCACCAGCCAGGTGCGATTCGCGCCGCATCAGCATATTGATGTGGACTATATCTCCGGCCCGCTGAAGCATCTGCGGAACGACTGGCATTTTCACCCGGAAGGCAGCGGCACGCGGCTGGTGTTTGCGGTGGATTTCGAGTTCAGATCGAAGATATTCGAGAAAATTGCGGGCGCTTTCTTCCACGAGGCCTTCAAGCGCATGGTGGCAAGCTTCGAAGGCCGCGCCGAGAAGCTTTACGGCAGCAGAAGCCTGAGCGCGACGAGCGCGGCCTGACGGCGGATTTCCGCGCGGCCCAGATCGCCGAAATGGTGGGTGTCGGCGACCACATGCTCTTCCTCGGCATTTTTCAGCGCGCGGGCGAACACCACGGTGCCCACCGGCTTTTTCTCTGTGCCGCCCTTCGGCCCGGCGATGCCGGAGATGGCGACCGCCACATCCGCGCCGCTGCGATCGAGCGCACCCTGCGCCATCGCCCAGACGGTCGCCTCCGAAACCGCGCCCAGCGTCGCCAGAATATCCTCCGACACGCCGAGCATCTCGATCTTCGCCTCGTTGGAATAGGTGATATAGCCGCGCGAAAATATGTCTGATACGTCGGCGATTTCCGTGAGCACGGCCGCCACCAGGCCGCCGGTGCAACTTTCGGCGGTGGTGATCTGCCGACCGGCCGCGCGGTTCAGATTAACGACTTCTGCTGCAAGATCATAAAGTTCCTGATCGATGTTCATAGCATGTCTCCATCGGGCAGGCGGATGGTTGCAATGGCCTGAGCGGCAATGCCTTCGCCGCGGCCGG
>DITZ01000016.1:6075-6794 GCA_002422985.1 Sphingomonadales bacterium UBA6171 | reverse complement strand
GTGGTGCTGGGCGCACAGGTCGCGCGCGCCACGGGCGCAGGCATCGGCCAGCGCTTCGCCGGCAGCCATGGGCTGGGCGACGGCGGCGGCGCGCATGATGCCACGCCCTTCATCGTCACCGGCATCCTCGCGCCCACCGGCACGGTCACAGACCGGCTGATCCTCACCACCATCCCCTCCATATGGGCCGCGCATGGCATCGATGCAGACCATGGCCCGCGGGCCGAAATCACCGCCATCCTGGTCAGCTATCGCAATGCCGCCGCCGCCATCCGCCTGCCGATGGCCATCAACCGCGAAACCGCGATGCAGGCGGCCAGCCCCGCCACCGAAACCGCGCGCTTCCTCTCTCTGTTCGATGGCGCCATCGCCGGCGCGCGGCTGTTCGCCGGGCTGATTGCGGCCGCTGCCGCGCTTTCCATCTTCACCGTGCTGCTGGCCGCCGGCCGCGCCCGCGAAGGCGATCTGGCGCTGCTGCGCGTGATGGGAGCCAGCCGCGCGCGCATCTTCGGCACGGTATTGCTGGAAGGCGTGCTGACGGCGGGTGCGGGCGCTGCTCTGGGGCTGTTGCTCGGCCATCTGCTGGTGGAGCTGGCGGCCCGCCAGTCCCACACGCTGGCCGGCATCGGGCTGACCGGGTTGGCGCTGCATCCGGCCGAAGCCGGCCTGTTCGCCGCCGCGCTGCTGCTGGGTGCCATTGCCGCGCTGATTCCCGCGAC
>DITZ01000016.1:0-6064 GCA_002422985.1 Sphingomonadales bacterium UBA6171 | reverse complement strand
CGCGCGCAATAGGATGGCATGATGATTATGCTCCTCGCTTTGGCCATCGCCGCCGCCGGCCCGCCGCCCGCCAGCTTCCATCCGGCCAGCTTGCGGCCGGCCGGCTTGCAGCTTGTGCAGGCGACAAAGGATGTGTGGAAACCCGCCGCCACGCCGGCCGGCGGCGTGCCCTGGAAGCTGCTGGAATCCGCCGGCGAAACCACGCGGCGCGATGCAGACGGCTTCATCCGCACCAAGCCGGTTTTTCCCGCCGGGGTGCAGGCGCTGGCCGGCCGGAAGGTGCGGGTCGCGGGCTTCATGATGCCGCTGGAAAATGCGTCCCGGCAGAAGCATTTCGTGCTGCTCGCCTATCCGCCCGGCTGCCCCTTCCACACCCACGCCGCCCCCAACCAGTTCATCGAGGTGATGGCGACCACCGCCTTCCCGGTGGAAATCGAACAGGCCATCGTGGTGGAAGGCGTGCTGGAACTGACCGGGCAGGACGAAAGCGGCATCTTCTACCGCCTGAACCTGGCCAAACCCGCCTAACCGCTGATAAGCGCTTTCTCGCCCACCCTCGTCACCCCGTGCCTGACACNNCCGTGTCAGGCACGGGGCGACGACAGACGGTGAAGCCATCCTGCTCTAACCCCGCGCCAGCCGTATCGCGCGGGCAAAATCCCGTTCCGGGCGCGCGCCTTTCAACAATATCGTGCCCACCATATGCCCCGGCGTGCCGCCCAGCCCCAGCGCGAACGCCTCGCGCGCGTGCCGCGCCAGCATCGCATCCATCACCGGCGCCAGCGCCACCACATCGGCGCGCAGCCGTTCCACACTGCCGCCGGCTGCCGCCGTCGCCGCCTCCGCCGCCCCGGCATTGGCGCGCCCGCCCTGCATCAGCCGGTCGTGGACTGCCGCATACAGCCCCTGCCGCGCCGCCGCGATGGCATGGCGCGCGGCCGCCTCGCTCTCCTGTCCGAAGATCGGCCAGTCCCGGTAAACCAGGCGCGTGCCGCCATCCGCCTGCACCGCCGCCAGCATGTCGGGATGGGATCTGCGACAGGCCGGGCAGTTGAAATCCGTCCACACAAACAGCGTTACATCGCCGCGCGGATTGCCGCCCACCGGTGCCTGCCTGTCAGCATAAATGGCCGCCACCACCGGCGTCATGCCCACCACCGGCCCCAGCGGCGCCAGCCGCCGCGCGGCCAGTATCGCCACCGTGCCCACCCCCAGCAGTCCGCCCAGCACCGCCAGTTCCCGGCGGCTCACCACCGGCGGCTTTGTCACGCCGCAACGCCCCGGATCAGCCCGCGCAGGGCGTCCAGCAGGCTGTCGCTGGCAAAGGGCGCGATGCTCCCGGCCGCCGCGTTCCCGCTCAGCAACTGGGCCAGCAGCGCCGGCAGCGCAGACGGTTCATCCGCCACCCACACACCGCTGCGGCTGCGAAACCGCTCCGCAGTTGCCAGCTGATGTTCGTTGCGGTGCTCGCCCAGGCTGGCGCGACGCGGCATGATGATGATCGGCTTGGCATGGGTCAGCGCCGAGATGATGGAGCCCATCCCGGCATGGGCCACCACCACATCGGCCGCGCGCAGCTTTTCTTCATAGGCCGCGGCGTCCATGAAATCCGCAAAGGGAAAATGCTGCGGCCGATAGCTTTCCGCCTTCAGCGCCCCCAATTGCCCGAACACCGGCACGCCCGATGTGGCGGCCCATTGGTCCAGCGCCGACACCAGCCGGTCAAACGGCTCCTGCGTGCCGATGGTCAGGAAAATCACAGCACCGCTCCCTTGAACTGCGGCCCGCCGGGCTTTGCCACTTCCGGCCATTGTGTCAGGAACAGATCCGCATGCGGCCCCGCCTTCGCGCCAGACAGGGACAATTCCTGCGCGTTGGCAATACTGTCCAGCCAGCAGGTGCGCGCGCCGGTCAGCTTCGCCAGCCGCAGCGCGAAATAGCCGGGTGCCGCCCCCGTGGTTATCAGCACATCGGGCCGCACCTTCAGCACAATCACCACCAGCTCCAGCGCCTGTTTCAGCAGCCGCAGCTTCTGCCAGCGATTGGCATCGGTGCAGATGTGGAAATGCGGCCGTGGCTGCCCGCGCGCGGCGGCGCGCGCCACAACGCCCGCTTCCTGATCGGCGGATGTCGTCACGAAATGCACCTCGCACCCGTCCCAGGCCGGTGCCAGCCGGTTCAGCTGCACCCAATGACCCCCGCCAGAGGCCACCGCCATCACCTTCGTCAACCGCCCGGCCGCTGCCATCTCTGCCCCGTCATCGCCTTGATCCGCCCAAGGCTATAAAGGGCAGCGCGCCCGTTCCGCAATGTTCGCAGCTGCGGAAAAAGCAGGCCGGCAGCATCGCCGCTGCGGTCGTCTCCGGCTCCGGGGCGTCGGAAGGCTCCACCGGCCCGGCAATCGCATCAGGGATTGAGCCGTCGGACTGATTGCCATGAAAGGCAGACAGCATGAATTCCACCGGGCCGATTCGCCATCATCCATATTCTCCTGCAACAGCGGTCCTCTGCCCGCATTGCATGACGCGTCGAAACGTCCCGATGACGCCTCAATGCGCCATCAGCAGCGGAACAGGGCTGGATGCCAGCAGCCGCCGCGTCACACCGCCCAGCAGAAATTCCATCGCCCGGCTGCGGCCATAGCCGCCCATCACCACCAGCCCCGCGCCCAGTTCCAGCGCCACGCCCGAGATGATGTCCGCCGCATTGCCGTCTCCGGAAGACCGTTCATGCAGCTCCGCCTTCACCCCATGGCGCGACAGATAGGAGGCCACCGCCATCGGCGGAAAATCCCCCACGTCCTGCGGATCAATCGTCAATATGTCCACCCGCGCCGCTTTGCGCAGCAGCGGCACGCACGCCTTCACCGCCGACGCCGCCTCGCTCGTCGGCTTCCAGGCGATCATCACCGGCCGCTCCAGCTCCAGCCGCGCCCAGTCCAGCGGCACCGCCAGCACCGGCGCATCTGCCCGCGTCACCACCGCGCCCAGCGCCGGCCCAAGCTCCTTATGCGCCTTGTCCGGCAGGCTCATCACCACCAGGTCAGAGAGCAGCGACCGGTCCACCAGCGTCTGCGCCGGCTCCCCCATCGCTTCAGACCAGTTGAACGGGATGCCCTCGCGCAGGATGCGCGGCTCCAGCGCGGCGCGGGCGGCGGCAACCGCCTTGTCCTCCTCCTCCACCATCTGCACCACCATCGCGGCAGAGCCGGAGAAACCCATCGTATCCGTGCCGATAAAGGCCGGAATCCGCCGCGTTTGCAGACATTCGACATGGCCGTCCATAAAACGGGCAAAATCCATCGCCGCCTGAAACCGGCTTTCAAACCCGTCATCCTCGGCCATATGCAACAGAATCGAGCGCATCGTCGTTCCTCCAATAGCCACCCATCATCGGCGATTACGGCGTGCAGCGCCAGCACCATCACCGCATTGATGCCGCGCAAATCACCGACAATCTTTTGCTTCCCCCGTCACCGCACCCCCTGGCCGACAATCACCCCCACACATTCCCCAAAGCCAATGCCCGCAAAGCCCGGCCGTTCGCCGCGCGCTGCTATGCTGAGCGCGTCGCCATCCTCCAGAAACCGCCGCGTCTCGCCATTGGGCAGCACAAGCGGCTGCGTGCCCCCCATGGTCAGCTCCAGCAGCGATCCCTCGCTGCCCGCCGTGTCGCCGGAAATCGTGCCGGTGCCCAGCAGATCGCCCGCCCGCAGATTGCAGCCGCCGCTCGCATGGTGCGCCACCATCTGCGCCACCGTCCAGTAAAGCGCGCCCGCACTGGCCGCCGAAAGCTGCACGGCCGCCATGCCTTCCACGCGCATCCGCGCCGTTTGCAGCCACACCGACAGCGCCAGCGCCAGCCCGCCATGCGCTGCATCATCCGCGTCGCTCAGATAGGGGAGCGGTGCCGGCTCGTCCGCACCCCGCGCAAAGGCCGGCCCGCGGAATGGCGCCAGCGCTTCGGGCGTGATGATCCAGGGGCTGACGGTCGTCTGGAAATTCTTCGCCAGAAACGGCCCCAGCGGCTGATATTCCCAGGTCTGGATGTCGCGCGCCGACCAGTCGTTCAGCAGGCAGAACCCCGCGACGTGCCGCCCGGCCTCCCGGATCGGGATCGGGCTGCCGAGTTCGTTCCCCGGCCCGATCCACATGCCCAGTTCCAGTTCGTAATCGAAATTGCGGCAGGGACCGAAATCCGGCTCCGCCTGGTCCGCCGGCTTGCGCTGCCCCTTCGGCCGCACCACGCCCTCTCCCGACACCCGCACCGACGACGCCCGGCTGTGATAGGCGACCGGCACGTACTTATAATTAGGCATGAGCGGATTTTCGGGACGATTGATCCGCCCGCCGGCGGTGGCGTGATGGATGCCCGCGAAAAAATCCGTGAAATCCCCGATACGCGCCGGCAGGTGCAGGACGCAGGCCGCCGCGTCATGCAGCAACCGCCCTTCCAGCGCCCGCGTCGTGGCAGGCGCATCGGACGCCAGCACCGCCGACACGGCCCGGCGCAGCGCCCGATGCGCGGCCGGCCCTGCTTCCAGGAACGCATTCAACGTACGGCCCGAAGCGAGTTCCGCCGCGTCACGCGCGGGGCCCGTCAGCAATCCCGCCTCCAGCGCCGCACCGATATCCAGGATGCAATCGCCGATCGCGATTCCGCCCCGCGCTGTGCTGCCTGGCGGAGAGAACACGCCGACCGGAAGGTTCTGGATCGGAAACGCCGCGTGGCCGTTAGCCGAGGCGACCCAGCTTGTCCTCGTTAGGTCGTGGGTTTCGTCGATCATGCGTGTCCTCCCGTGAAGTTCTTGTTCAGCCCATCCCACACGGCATCATAGTCGGTCTGAAGCTGGGGCACCGACAACGCATGGCGCGTCGGATGCAGCACCATTCGCGTCTCAAACATGAATGCCAGCGTGTTATCCATCTTCCGAGGCACCAAAGTCTCGTGCATCGCGCGCTCGGCGCTGGCGGCGTCCGGGCCATGCGCGCTCATGATGCCATGCAACGACAATCCGCCGGGAAGAAATCCTCCCTCCTTGGCATCGTACGACCCATGCACCAGACCCATACATTCATTCATGACGTTTCTGTGGAACCACGGTGGGCGAAAGGTATTTTCCGCAACCATCCAGCGCGGCGGGAAGATCACGAAATCCAGGTTGGCCACGCCGGGTTGTTCGGTGGGCGCGGTCAGAACCGTGAAGATCGACGGATCGGGATGATCAAAGCTGACCGTGTTGATCACATTGAACCGGGAAAGATCGTACTTGTATGGCGTAAGGTTGCCGTGCCACGCGACGACATCCAGGGGGGAGTGACCCAGCGTCGTCTCCCACAGGCAACCCATGTATTTCTGCACCACCTTGGTGGGTTCGTCCCGTTCCTCGAACCACGCAACGGGGGCCAGGAAGTCCCGCGGGTTCGCCAGGCCGTTCGCGCCGATCGGACCCAGGTCGGGCAGGCGCAGCGCGGCGCCGTGATTCTCACACACATAACCGCGCGCGGTTCCGTCAGGCAGGGTCACGCGAAATCGAATACCGCGCGGGATCACCACGATCTCTCCGGGTGCAACCACCAGCAGGCCGAGTTCCGTCGCCAAGGACAAGCGTCCTTGTTGCGGGATCATCAACAATTCACCGTCCGCGTTCCAGAACACCCGTTGCATGTCACGATTCGCGGCGAACACATGCACCGTCACACCCGTCATGGCGGTATCGGCGGTGGTCAGGAGGGTCGTCATGCCATCCACGAAATCAGTGGGTTCCTCGGGGATCGGTAACGGGTCCCAACGGAGACGATTCGGTGTCGGTTCGGCGATTTCACCGCACATGAGACGACTGTCGATGCGCCGGTAGGGCGGGTGAATCGCGGAAGGCCGAATCCGATACATCCAGACGCGCCGCGCATTCGCGCGGGGAACGGTGAATGGGGTGCCGGAAAGTTGTTCAGTGTACAATCCGAAGGGAGATTGTTGCGGAGAATTTTGTCCGATCGGAAGTGCTCCAGCGACCGCCTCGGACGAGAATTCATTCCCCATTCCGGTCACGTCCCCGGCCGTGGTG
>DITZ01000014.1:4257-6310 GCA_002422985.1 Sphingomonadales bacterium UBA6171 | reverse complement strand
GGCTGATCGCCATCATCGGCCTGTCCGCCAAAAATGCCATCCTGATCGTTGAATTCGCGATCGAGGAAGAGCAGGCCGGCAAAACCCCGCGGGAGGCAACGCTGGCGGCCGTCCGTATGCGGCTGCGGCCCATCATCATGACCTCGCTCGCCTTCGTCGGCGGCATGATTCCGCTGTTTCTGGCCAGCGGTGCCGGGGCGTCCAGCCGGATAGCGGTCGGCACCGGCGTCATCGGCGGCATGCTGGCCGCCACGCTGCTGGGCATCTTCTTCATCCCGATCCTGTATCTGCTGGTGCGGCACAAGCTGGGCAATCCGAACGTGCCACCCAAAGCGGCACCGGGAAGCCATATTGCGGGTGATCCCCATGAATAGGTTCATTCTCGCCCCCCTGCTGCTGCTGGCCGGCTGCAATCTCGCGCCGCCGCACAGCCGCCCGGCGCTGCCCACGCCCGCGGCCTATCCCGGTGACGGCCCCGATGGCACGCAGGCCGCGCCCGGCCTGTCCTACCAATCCTATTTTCCCGACGCGCGGCTGAACGCGCTGATCGGCATCGGGCTGGACCATAACCGCGATCTGGCCGTGGCCACCGCACAGGTGGCCGAAGCCGCCGCGCTCGCCCGCATCCAGCGGGCCGATCAGCTGCCCGGCCTTGGCGCATCCGCCAATGCGGTTCGCAACCGCACCTCGGCGTCGGATACCGCTGGCACCTCTGTCACCCGCACCCGCTATGCCGGCGGGCTGCTGGTCCCGGCCTTCGAGCTGGATTTCTGGGGCCGGGTGCGCAATCTTTCCGCCGCCGCCCGCGAACAATATCTGGCCAGTGCCGAAGGCGAGCGCGCGTTCCGCCTGTCCCTCATCCGCTCCATCGCCGGTGCCTATTACAGCGCGCTGGAAACCGATGAGCGCGTGGCGCTGGCCGAGGCGACGCTGTTCAGCCGGCAGGAAGGCCTGCGCATCGCCAAACGCCGGCTGGATGCCGGCGTCACCTCCGCGCTCGATTTTCGCCAGTCCGAATCGCTGCTCACCCAGGCCGAAACCGAGCTGGCGGGTCTCCGTCTCGCCCGCGCCGAGGCGCTCAATCTGCTGCAACAGCTGGTCGGCGGCCCCATCCCCGACACGCTGCCCGCCTATCTGCCGCTGGATGCCCAGCGCCCGCCGTTGCTGGCCGCCGGCCTGCCATCCGATCTGCTCGCCGCCCGGCCGGACATCATCGCCGCAGAGGCGCAGCTCCGCGCCGCGCGCGCCAATATCGGGGCGGCCCGCGCCGCCTTCTTCCCCTCTATCTCGCTCACCGGCGGGCTGGGCTATGCCTCGACCGATCTCGGCAGCCTGTTCGACAGCGATGGATTGAACTGGACCTTCGGCCCCTCCATCGATCTTCCCATCTTCGATTGGGGCAGGCGGCGCGGCAATGTCGATGTGGCCATCGCCCGGCAGGATGCGGCGGTCGCCAATTATGAACGCAGCGTGCAACTGGCCTTCCGCGAAGTCGCCGACGCGCTGGCCGGCCGCCGCTATCTCGCCGAGGAAGTCGCCGCCCAGCAACGCGCCACCGCCGCGCAACGCGAAATCGCCCGGCTCGCCCGCACCAGATACCGTGAAGGCGTCGCCGGCTATCTCGAAGTGCTGGACGCCGAACGCAACCTCTTCACCGCCGAACAGGCCCTCCTGTCGCTGCGCCGGCAGGAGCTGGACATTTTGGCCGTCCTCTTTGCGGCACTGGGCGGCGGCGTGGGTACCGATGGACCTCATTCTCGCAATTGATTCCGGCACCACCTCCACCCGTGCGCTGGCTTTTGCCGCCGATGGCGTGATTGTGGCCGCCGCCCGGCATGGCATCACCCAACATTACCCCCGACCCGGCTGGGTGGAGCATGACGCAACGGAAATCTGGCATCTCACCCTGCGCGCCATCCACGACGTGCTGGCGGATGTCGGCGTGGGCCGCATCGCCGCCATCGGCATCGCCAACCAGCGCGAAACCATCATCACCTGGTCCCGCCGCACCGGCCAGCCTTTGGCCCCGGCGATCGTGTGGCAGGACCGGCGC
>DITZ01000014.1:0-4250 GCA_002422985.1 Sphingomonadales bacterium UBA6171 | reverse complement strand
TGCGCTGGCTGATCGACCATGTGCCCGAAGTGGCCGCCGCCGCTCTCTCTGGCGATCTGGCGGCGGGCACGGTCGAATCCTGGCTGCTGTGGAACCTCACCGGCGGGCGCGCGCATCTGACCGACATATCCAACGCCGCGCGCACCTGCCTGATGGACCTGAACAGCGGGCAATGGTCTGCCGATCTGCTGGCGCTGTTCGGCGTGCCGCCGGCCTGCCTGCCGGCCATCTGTCCCACCGCCGGCTGGCTGGCCGACACGCATCTGTTCGGCCCCACCCCCATCCCCGTCACCGGCATGGCGGGCGACCAGCAGGCCGCCACGATCGGGCAGGGCTGCCTGTCGGCAGGGCAGGCGAAATGCACCTATGGCACCGGCATTTTCCTGCTGGCCAATGCCGGCAGCAGCGCGCCGGTCAGCGGCAACCGGCTGCTTGCCACCCGGCTGTCCGAGCGGATGTTTGCGCTGGAAGGCTCGATTTTCGTCGGCGGCAATGCCGTCAAATGGCTGAGAGATGGCCTTGGCATATTGGACACGGCCGCGCAATCCGCCGCCATGGCAGCCTCGGTGCCAGACAGCGGCGGCGTCAGTTTCGTGCCGGCCTTTGCCGGGCTGGGCGCACCGCACTGGCAGCCGGAAGCACGCGGGCTGATATCGGGCCTCACGGCCGGCACCAGCCGCGCCCATATCGTGCGCGCCACGCTGGAGGCAATGGGCCAGCAGACGGCGGATCTGGTGGATGCCTTCGCGGCCGATGGCGTGGTGCCCAATACGCTCCGGGTCGATGGCGGCATGGCCGCGAACGACTGGCTCTGCCAGGACATCGCCGATATCTGCGGGCTGGTCGTCGAACGCCCGCGCTCCATCGAAACCACCGCGCTGGGGGCCGCGATGCTGGCGAGCGTCGGGCTGGGCCGGCACAATGGGCTGGCTGAAGCCGCGAACGCCATGGTGCATGCCGATCTGCGCTTCACCCCGCGGCAATCGGCCGAACAGCGCGCGCAACGGCGGGCGCAATGGCAGCGGGCGGTGGCCCGGACGCTGACCGGGCTTTCGTCCGGCTGATTGCCAATTTAGCCCGCCGCGCGCATAGGCAGAATATGCGCATGCGGGAACTGGAAAAGGCGTCGGGCACCAGCCGGGAAACTATTCGCTTCTATATCCGCGAAGGCCTGCTGCCGGAGCCGCGCCGCACCCACCGCAACAGCGCCACCTATACCGACGATCATCTGGCCCGCCTGATCGCGATCCGGCGCCTGAAGGACGAGCGTTTTCTGCCGCTTTCCGTCATCCGCTCGCTGTTTGCCGGCGCGGAAACGACCGACTGGATGAGCGCCAACATGCTGCCCGAAGTCGATCATCTGCTGCGCGCCCGGCTGGATGCCGATGCGGCGCGGGAAGATGCCGTCGCGCTGTGCAGGGCCGTTGGCGGTGATCCGGATAATCTGGCGGACGCGGCAACCGTCGGCGTCATCACGATCGCGCCCGACGGCAGCCTGTCGCCACGCGACGCCCGGATATTGAAACTGCTGATTGATCTGGATCGTCTGGGTTTCACCCGCCAGCGCGGCTATGCGCATGAGGGCATGGTGCGGGTGATGGAGGTGATGCGCGGCCTGGCCGAGCGCGACATTCAGGAGTTTTTCGAACGGGTCGCCCCGCATGTGGGCGATCTGGAGGCCGCCGACATGGCCGAGCGCGCCATCGGCATCCACAACCAGCTGATGGCGGAATTCTTCACCCGCGAACTGCTGGCGCTGCTGGCCGAACGGCGCAGGATTGCCAATGACAATGCGCTCAACCCGGCCAGCGAGCAGCCGGTTTCGCAAGCATGAGGCCGGCGCCGGGCACCCACATTCGCTATAATCTGGCAACGAACCACCCCGCATCGTTTCGCGGATGGTGGTTTGAACTCTGGCGAACGCTGTGCCGCTTCGCCCTGTTTGCCGGCCGGTTCCGCACCGCCGGCGACTGGCCGGACCTGAAACAGGCGGTGCTTGTGGCCGCGCCGCACACCTCCAACTGGGATGCCATCTGGATGCTGGCGGCGGCCGGACATTATCGTGTGCGGCTGCGCTGGATGGGTAAGAAAAGCCTGACCGAAGGCCCGTTCGGCTGGGCAGCGCGGCTCGCCGGCTGTGTGCCGGTTGATCGGCAACGCGCCGGCGATCTGGTGACCGCAATGGCACAAGCCTTTGAAGAAACGCCTGATTTATTACTGGCGGTGGCACCCGAAGGCACGCGCGATCCGGTGGCAGAATGGAAATCCGGCTTCTGGCACATCGCGCGCGCCGCCAAGGTGCCGCTGCTGTTCACGGTGATGGATTATGGCACCCGCACCGTTTACATCAGTGGCCATTACTGGCCGACCGATGATTATGCCGCCGATCTGGCGGTCATCCGCAGCCACTATGCCGATGCCAGACCGCGCCACCACAGCAGATTCTCGATAGAATCAGCAAAACCAAAGGCTTAGAATTGGCCGGCGATGGTCAGAACCGGTCCGGAACCCGGCTCGGCCTTGCCGGCAGTGCGCCAGCGATAGTCGATTTGGGCGCTGAACGGCCATGGCTCCATGTTCAACCGTACCGAAGGCCCGGAATCCAGCCGGCCCAGAGACTGGTTCGCGCTGTGCTGCCATCCGCCCCAGGCCCCGGCGGCGGCGTCGATTTTCATGCGTCGCGTCACGAAAAGCGGTGCTCCGGCGCGCAGCTGTCCGCCGGCATAATAGTCCGGCCGCGACAGCCCCACGACCCCGCCCTCGCCATAAAGTTCAACGCGCGCCTTTGGCCCGACGGCCATCTGGCCACCGCCTGAAACACGCGCCGCCCAGGTGCTGCGCGCCAGCGGGCCAAGCGCAAAACGCCGTTCAATATCAATTGCCAAGGGAAGTTTCGCGAGCGGTTTCACCCGCAGGCCAAGCGCGCCTTCCACCGTGTCCGGGTCGAGCGCGCCGCTGCTGCCCGCCGCGCCGGTGACACGGCCGACGATGCTGACCGGGTGGCCGGAAAGCGGATTGACGGTATAGGCCAGCGCCAGGCCGCTCTGTCCGCCGCCGAGCACCGGGGAGGCCGCCAGCGGATCGCTGTTACCAGCGCCGCGCGCCAGCGTGTAGATTTCGCCGGACCAATGGCGGGAGAGGCGCTTTATGTCGGCGGTCCAGGCCTTTGCCTGCGGCGCGGCCGGGTCGGTTGCCAGCGCGGCGGAGAGCAGCGCTGCGCCCTGTTTCCGGTCGCCGGCTTTCAGCGCCGCATAGCCCTGCGACGCCATGGCATAGGCGCTGGCCTCGCCGGGGCGGGATGCCAAGGGGGCGGCGATGGGTTGTGCCGCAGGCTGCTGCACCAGTGCGCCGGGCGCAGTTGCCTGCGCCGATGTGCCGGGCGCAGGTGCCTGCGCGAGAGCGGTGGGCGGCAGGCTCCAGGCCGGGGTTTCGCTGACGACGCGGATGACGGGAGCGGGAGCAGATTGTTCGCGTATAATAATGGTTTGCGGGGTGGAGGGGGCGGTCGAACCGGCTGGCCCCCAGCCGGCGGCCATCAGCCGGGCGACGGTTTCATTGGCGGCGGATGCGGCGACCCGCGCGGCGACTTCGCCAGCGATCATCGCAATGCGCTCGTCGGTGGTGAGGGGCGCGGCATCGGCCGGCTGGCTGCCCAGTGCCGATCGGAGTTGCGCCGCCTCCGCCTCGTTATGACGGAACAGGTCCGGCAGGCGGCCGACGGCCCATCCGGCCCCGAGGATGAGCAGAATCTGATAGACCCGCAATGCGCGGCCGGCGCCGTTGCCGTCTGCCATCTCAGCCTTTCGCCTCGGTGCCGGGGAAGCGATGCTCGGTCTTGTCCCAGGTGATGATGGCGCTGGCGAGCGACTGGCGATAGCGTTCCACGGCGCGCAGCGCCGCAAGCGCATTTACCATATTGGTTGTGATGGAGCGCGGCAGCGAGCGCAGGCCCTCGCGCCACCCATGCGCGGCGGACGTGAAGGCCGCCCGCCAGCAGAGCCGCCACCACAGCAGCAGGGCGTTGAGCGTCAGCACCCCCATCAGCAAAGGATCGCCCTGATTCAGCACCAGCGGCGGCAGGGCGACGCCGGCACTGTGGCTGAGCAGCGCGCGCGCCAGCAATTGCACCAGTATGAGCGCGAGCAGCGCATAGGCCAGCACGGCCAGCGCGGCCGTGAACAGGCCCTTGCGATCCCGGAGCAGCATCCAGCGACTGGCGGGCGGGCCGGTCCAGCCCAGCCGGTCCCAGC
>DITZ01000046.1 GCA_002422985.1 Sphingomonadales bacterium UBA6171 | reverse complement strand
GGCCGTGCTGGTGCTGGCGGGGATTCTGCTGCTGTCGCAGGTTTATGCGCTGAACGGTGCATGGTGGGAGGCGGGGCTGCACTGGCTGCTGGTGACCAGCCCGGCGCTGCTGCTGCTGGGGCGCACCCGGCTGACCGGCGGGCTGTGGGCGGCGGCGCTGCTGGCGACGCTGTTCGGGGTGGCGGCGGATCGCGGGACCATGCCCGTTGACCTGCTGCTGGGCGGCGTGGCGCTGGCGACGCCCTATCTGTTGCTGCTGCTGTGCCTGCGTGGAACCGGACAGCGGGCCGGGCTGGGCGAGGGCTTTGCGCGGGTGCTGGGGGAGATTGCGGTGCCGCTGATTCTGCTGGCGGCGAGCCTGGCGCATCTGGTCTGGGCGCGGGCGCTTTCGGCCGGCGATGCGCGCGACTGGGGCTGGCGCTTTGTGCTGCCGCTGCTGATGGCGGCGGCGGTGTGGCTGTTCGGGCGGCGGGGGCCGGTGCCGCCCCGGCTGCTGCTGGCGCTGCTGCTGGGGCCGCTGGCGGCGGGTTTTGCCACGCTCGCCGTGCCGCATGCCGATGGCTGGGCGTCGCGGCTGGCGGGTGTGCTGACCTTCATGCTGATGTGGGGCTGGATTGCGCGGGAGGCTTCGGTCGCGCGCCGGGCGACGCTGTTTGGCGTGGCGATAGCCGCGATCGCAGTGCGGATTTTCCTGATCTATGTGGAGCTGTTCGGCTCGCTGGCCTCCACCGGGCTGGGGCTGGCCGGCGGCGGGCTGTTGCTGCTGCTGCTGGCCTGGGGCTGGCGGCGCATGGTGCGGCGATGAAGCGGATCACGCTCATGCGGATTGCCACCATAGTGGCGCTGCTGCTGCCCCTGCTGGCGGCGGTGGGGGCGATAATATGGCAGGAACGGGCGCTGGCGCGGGCGGCGCACTGGGCCATTCCTGTGAGCGATATATCGAGCCATATGCGGCTGCGCGGGCAGACGCTGACCTTTCGCTGGGACTGGCGGCTGGAGGGCGATGCGGTGCCCTGCCTGACGACGGCGGAGTGCGATCTGTGTCTGGCGCGGGATGGTGAGACCATCGTGGCGCTTGTGGCGCCCGCCGGCGGGGCCTGTGCGGCGCGGGTGGATGTGCAGGCGAGCCGGATGCGCGTGCGGCCGGGCGAAGACGGCGGGCCGCCATGGTTTGAATCGCAGCTGCGGGTTTCGGAAGCCTCTGTGCCGGCGATGGATGCGCAAATGCGGCGCGGGCCCATGGTGGCGGAGGCGACATTGGGCGAAGACGGGCGGCTTTTGGCGCGCAGGTTGCGCGCGCGATAGCCGGCCACGATAGCCCGCAAAGGCGGCGTATCGGCAAGATGCGCCGGCCGATTGGGGCGGGGGTGCATGCGGGAATACGGGCGGGGCTGGGGTGATTAACCCTTTTTCCCTGCGTGGTTGTTTATTGCCGCGCCCCCGGCCCCTCGGTGCCGGGGGTGGGGGGTGTTTTTGAGGCTGCTGTCGGGCGGACTTCGTAGGGGAGGTTCAGGGATTTTAGCTGGGGTTCCACCAGGGTGCGGTCGCCGACGATGATGTAGGTGAGGGCGTCGGCCCGGGGGATGGGGGCGGATTGGGCGGCCTTCAGCGTTACGGCGGCGGCGCGGGCCGGGAGGGTGTCGAGATAATCGTCCGGCCGGCCGAGCAGGTGGGCGCGTTCCAGCGCGCCGAGCATGGCACCGCCGGTTTCGAAATCGCCGGGAAGCGCGCGGATGAGGGCGGCGCGGGCGCGGTCCAGCTCCTCCTGCGTGACGGGGTGGCTGCCGTGCCATTGCGACAGCAGCGTGCGGATCGCGGCGATGCTGTCGCCGGTGCGCGGGGTTTCGACCGGGGCGCTGAGCATGAAGGGCATGTCGTGGCGGGTGGCGCTGATCGATGTCTGCGCGCCGTAGGTCCAGTTTTTCTCCTCGCGCAGCAGCTTGTTGAGGCGGGCGGTGAAGCTGCCGCCGAAGGCATCATTGGCAAGCGACAGCGGGAGCGTGTCGTCGCGGCCGGTGAGCGGCAGCGGGGCGGCGGCGAGGATGACGGACTGGGGGGAATTGGGGCGATCATAAAGGATGATGCGGCCGGCGGCCTGTGGCCGGGCAGCGGGCATGACGCTGATCGCCATATGCGCGGCCGGGCTGGTCTGCCAGTTGCCGAGCGTGG
Source organism: Sphingomonadales bacterium UBA6171 (assembly GCA_002422985.1). GTDB lineage: Bacteria > Pseudomonadota > Alphaproteobacteria > Sphingomonadales > Sphingomonadaceae > Sandaracinobacteroides. Next base: position 3,820 of record DITZ01000046.1, on the reverse strand, counting down.
CTTCGAGCAGGGGCTGCATTTCCGCGATGCTCTTGTCGCCGACGATGAACAGGCTGGCCTGCGACGGATGGAAGGTGGCGCGGTGGAAGGCGAGCAGATCGTCCCGCGTGATGGCGGTGACGCCTTCGCTGGTGCCATTGCCGGTGAAGCTGAAGCCATAGGGGTGATCGGGGCCGTAGATGAGCGGCGGCGCGGCGCGGGTGGCGATGCCGTTGGGGCTGACGGCTTCGGCGTCCAGGCTGGCGAGGATCTGGCCGCGGACGCGGTTCAACTGGCTGGCGTCGAAGGTCGGGTGGCGGAGCATGTCGGCGTAGAGTTGCAGCGAGGGGGCGAGATTGACGCTGAGGGCGCTAAGCGACAGGCGGGTGGCGTCCAGCCCGGCGGCGGCGGCGAAGCTGAGGCCGAGGCGTTCGGACCGGCGGGCGATTTCGGGGCCATCCAATTGGCCGAGCGCGCCGTTGCTGCCTTCGCGCAGCAGGGCGAGCATCATGCGCTGGGTGCCGGGTTTGGCGCGGCTGTCGGCGGGGATGCCGGTGGGGAAGCTGAGTTGCAGGCGGACGACGGGGACGGCGTCGTTGCGGACGAGGGTGACGGCCAGCCCGTTGGCAAGCCTGGCGCGTTCGATCGCGGGGGTGGTGAGGCGGGTTTCGCCGGCCGGGACGGGGTGCCGGCTGCGGTTGGCGGGGGTGCCCTGCGCCACGAAGCCGGTGGCAGGGGTGCGCGGGGTGCTGACGGTGCGCGGGGATTGGCGGACAGCGATGCTGGTGGGGTTGCGCTCGCCGGGCAGCAGCGTGATGCGGTGGTCGCCGGACGAGAGATAGGTGCGGGCGGCGGCGCGGACACTTTCGGGTGTGGCGGCGGCGATGTCGGCCAGATCCTGTTTGTAGCGGCCGGGATCCTGATGGAAGAGCGCGCCTTCGGCGAGTGCGGCACCCTTGCCGCCGCCGCCGCCGACCTGTTCGAGGCTGCGGATGCTGCTGCCGACGACGCGGGTGGTGATACGGGTGAGTTCATCCGCGCTGGGGCCTTCGCGCATCCATTGGGCGAGGAGCGCGTCGGCGCGGGCTTCGGCAAGGGCGGGATCGACGCCGGGGCGGACGTCTATGCTGATGCTGGCGATGCCGGCACCCTGCCAGAAGGATGCGCCGGCGCTGACGCCGACGGCGAGGCGTTCCTGCCGCACGAGGCGATCATAGAGCAGCGAGGTGGGGCCGTCGCCAAGCGTTGCGAGGCCGACGTCGAGGTCGGCCAGCAGCGGCGCGTCTGACGCGGGGAGCGCCCAGGCGCGGATGAGGCGGGCGGTGGCGACCTTGTCTGTCAGCGTTTCACGGGTGGTGGCGGGGCGGCTGACGGTGGCGGCCTTGAAGCGGGCGGGGGTGGGACCGGGGGCGATCTGGCCGAACCAGCGTTCGACCATGGGGCGGGCGGTGGCTGCGTCTGTGTCGCCGGCCAGCACGAGGACGGCGTTGTTGGGGCCGTAATTTTCACGGAACCAGCCTTTGGTGTCGTCCAGCGTGGCGGCCTTCAGATCGGGGGCCTGGCCGATGGCGGAGACGCCATAGGGGTGATCGGCGGGGAACAGCGCGGCGAACAGCGCGGTATGGACGAGGCCGCCGGGCTGGTTTTCGCCCTGTGCCTTTTCGTTGAGGACGATGCCGCGTTCGCTGTCCAGCACCGCTTGCGTCAAAGCGGGGAGGAGCCAGCCCATGCGGTCTGATTCGAGGAACAGGGCGAGATCGAGCGCGGGGGTGGGGACGGTTTGATAATAGTTGGTGCGGTCGAAATCGGTGGTGCCGTTCAACTGGGTGCCGCCGGCTTCCTCCAGCGGGCGGAAATGATCCTGCCGGCTATGTTCGGAGCCGCGGAACATCAGATGTTCGAACAGATGCGCGAAGCCGGAGCGGCCGACCGGCTCGTCGCGTGCGCCGACCAGATACCAGACGCCGACCGAGACCAGCGGTGCCTTGCGATCGGTGTGGACGACGACGGTGAGGCCGTTGTTGAGGCGGAACTGTTCGTAGGGGATGCTGATCTTCGCGACCAGATCGGCGAGCGGCGCGGGGGCCAGTTGCGCCGCCTGCGCGGGAGCCAGTTGCGCCGCCTGCGCGGGGGCGGGGGCGGCGAGGATGGCGGCGAGGAGGAGAGTTTTGATCATTTGAGGCTCTGGCTCACGACTTCAAGGAGGTCACGCGAGATGGTGGGGGACGCGGCCAGCCGTTCCAGTGACGCGCGCATGGCATCGGCATAGGGCGGCACGAGGCGCCGCCAGCGGGTGAGGGGTGCAGCAAGCCGGGCGGCGGATTGCGGGTTGATGGCATCCGCGGCGCGCACCTGCGCCTCGACAAAGGCGTAGCCCGCGCCGTCTTTCCGGTGGAAGCGCGGCTGGTTCATCGCATAGCCCAGCACCAGCGCGCGCAGCCGGTTGGGGTTGCGCTGGCTGTAGAGCGGGTGCTGTTCCAGCGCCCGCACTTCGGCCAGCACATCGGCGCGGATGGAGGCGGCCTGGGCACCGAACCATTTGTCCATCACTTCGGGCATGGCGGCATAGCGGTCGTGGAAGCGGCGTAGCGCTTCCCGGCGCTGCGGGTGGTGCGAATGGCTGAGCGCGGTGAGCGCTGCCATCCGGTCGGTCATGGTGGTGGCGTCGATAAACTGGCTGTAGGCCAGTTGCGCGGATTCCGCGCTGTCGGCGGCTGTTAACAGGGACAGGGTGACGGACTTCAGCCGGCGCAGGCCCTTGGCCTGTGGCGTGATGGATCCGGGATCGGCGGTGCAGCTGTTCCAGATGGCGGTGAGCGGGGTTTCAAGGGCGGTGAGCAGCGCGCGGCGCAGACCTTCGCGCGCGCTGTGGACGGCGGCGGGATCAAGGAGCGGCATGCGTTCGCCGATGAGCGATTCAGATGGGATGAGGATGGTTTCGGCGGTGAGCGCCGGGTCGTCCCGCCACTGTTCCAGCAGCCGGGCGACGGCGGTGGCGACATCATCTTCACCCTCGATGCGGCCGCTGCCGATACTGTCGCTGAGCGCGGAGAGCATCAGCTGCTGCATGGCTTCATAGCGGGCGAAGGGGTCATCCTCTGCGCGGGCGAGCAGCGCCAGCGCCGCGCGGCCGGGTTCGGGCGAGACGATGACGGGGGCGGTGAAGCCCCGGTTCAGCGACAGGACAGGCGGCGCGCTGATGCCGTCGAAGACGAGGTCGGCGAAGCGTTCGGTGAGCGCGGCATCGCGTGTTTCGGCCAGCTTCTCGCCGCTGGCGGAGAAAAGCGCGATGTCGAGCGGGATCGGCAGCGGCGCGGCGGCCGCGCTTGCGGGGTTGGACTGGGCGAGGTTCAGCGTCAGCCGGCTGTTCGCCGCGTCATGATGGGCGGCCACCGTCAGGCGCGGGGTGCCGGGCTGGCTGTACCAGTGGCGGAAGCGCGCGCTGTCCAGCCCCTGGCCGGCCATGGCGGCGAGGAAATCGGCCACCGTGGCGGCCTTGCCGTCATTGTCGGCAAAGAAACGGTCTGACCCGCGCCGGAAGGCGTCCGGCCCCAGCAGGCGGTGGATCATGCGGGCCAGCTCGGCCCCCTTGTTATAGACGGTGGCGGTGTAGAAATTGGAGATTTCCAGATAGGCTTCGGGCTGCACGGCGTGCGCCAGCGGGCCTTCATCCTCGGGGAACTGGAAGCTGCGCAGCGTGCGGATGCTTTCGATGCGCTTCACCGCGGCCGAACCGATGGATTCAGAGAATTGCTGATCGCGAAAGACGGTGAAGCCTTCCTTCAGGCTGAGCTGGAACCAGTAGCGACAGGTGATGCGGTTGCCGGTCCAGTTGTGAAAG
>DITZ01000102.1:14666-17411 GCA_002422985.1 Sphingomonadales bacterium UBA6171 | reverse complement strand
AACAGCGACGGCAAGGTCACGCCCGAAGAAGCCGAAGCCGCGCATGAAAAGATGCGCGCGATGCACGGCCAGCATGGCGGCCCCGGCGCAATGGGCGCGATGGGCGGCGGCCGTGGTGCCGAGCGTTTCGCGGCGATGGACACGAACAAGGACGGCAAGCTGAGCGCCGCCGAATGGACCGCCGCCGGCCGCAAAGCCGACCGCTTCGCCATGATCGACGCCAACAAGGATGGCTTTGTCACGACCGAGGAGCTGCGTGCCCTGATGATGGCGCGCAAGGCGCAATGATTGCCGGCCCGGTGATGGCAGGCCATCACCGGGCGGAACGGCCTGGCCGGCCGGGGTGCTGAACCCGCAGATGATGTTCCCAAAGGGGCCGCCGGTGCGCTTTACGCTGCACCGGCGGCACTTTGCATTTCCGTTCATGCTGCACCTGCGAATTATTCCGTCATGGCTCTGGCATTCATATTTTCGGTCGGTTAAGACGCCGGAGCGATGGATCGCACAAGGAGGCATCAATGGCACCAGTGGGTGAGGCAATGATGGCGGCGTCCGCGCCGAAGCCCGGTTCGGGCGGGCGCATATTCTATCTGGACGCGGTGCGCGCCTTTGCCATGTTCTTTGGCATCATGGCCCACGGCCTCACCATCGCCAGCCCCTATATCAATGATATGCCGCTGTTTCTCGCGATAAAAACCTATAACGACCTGTTCCGCGCGGCGACCTTCTTCCTCGTGTCCGGTTTCTTCACGGCGCTGGTCTTCCGGAAGAATGATTTCCCCACCTATGTGCGGACCCGTTCCGAAGTCATCCTCATCCCGCTCATCGCGTCGATGATCTTCATCGTTCCGTTCACCAACTGGATGATCCACAGCTGGCACAATGGCTATATGTCGCTCTGGGCCTATTTCTCCGGCGGCTATCGCAACCCCACCGTCGGCAACGACACCTGGGCGCTGCATATCTGGTTCCTCTATTCGCTGGCAATTTACGCCACGCTGGCACCACTGCTGGCGAAAATCATCGACAGCAACTGGTTCAGCAAGGCGCTGAACTATTATCTGGACCGCACCGCGGGCTGGACGCACTGGGCCAATGTCATCCTCTTTGCCATCGCCATCATGGCCGGCCGCGCCGCCTATGATCAGGGCTTCCGCTATCTGGTAGACGACACGATGTGGCACTGGATCGTGCGCGCCTCGCTGAACCATTTGCCGATGTTCTTCATGGGCATGGTCACCTTCACCAACCGCCGTTTCCTCGATTCGATTTCGGTGCTGTCGATTCCGGGCATCATCGTTTTCGGCGTCGCCTATTGGGCGATCCGCGAATATGGCGCGGAAATGCCGCGCGATATCGAGCGGGTGATCTACTGGACGGTGCGCGGCGGCCTGTCGGTGTTCCTGATCAGCAGCATCATCTGGTTCTTCAAAACCTATGCCAACAAGCCGGGCAAATGGCTCACCTTTGCGGTGGACAGCGCCTACAGCTTCTATCTGTTCCACTTCACCTTCATCTATGCGGCAGCCTGGTTCAGCCGGCTGTTCACCCACAATCTTTATATCAACTATCTGTTCGTGCTGCTGCTGGCGACGCCTGCCACCCTGCTGTGGCATGCCTATGTGATCGACCGGGTGCCGTTCCTGCGTTATATCTTTACCGGCAAGAAAACGCGCCGCACCGCAACGGATGCGAGCAGGCCAAAGCCAGCCTGACGCCCCCCTCCGATCCCCCGGCCGCGAGACCCGGCGCGGCAACAATTGCGATCCCTACCCCCTGATCCAGGGGGCATTTTCCATCCGCCGTGTCAGCCAGTCCATCAGCAGCCGCACCCGCGCCGGCCGGCGGCGGCCCGGCGGCGTCACCAGATGCAGATCATGGCTGGCGCTTTTCCATCCGGCCAGCAGCGGCAGCAGCCGGTGCCATTCCATATCCTCCCACAGCATGAAATCCGGCAGCAGCGCGATCCCATGGCCGGCCCTGAGCGCCGGCAGCAGCGCGTCGCCGCTGTTCGCCATCAGCGGGCTGGTGACGGTTTGCGCCCAGACCGCCCCGTTCGGCCCGGTAAAGCGCCACACATCGGGCGGCTGGATGTTGGAATAAAGCAGCGCCCGATGCTGCGCCAGATCGGCCGGATGCAGCGGCTCTCCATAGGCTTCCAGATAGGCGGGTGCGGCCACCAGCCGGGTGCCCACCGCGCACAAGCGCCGCGCAACCAGGCTGCTGTCTCCCAGGGCGCCGATGCGCAGCGCCAGATCATGGCCTTCCGCCACCAGATCGATGCGGGCGTCATCCAGCCGCAGCTCCAGCCGGATATCGGGATATTGCACCATGAATTCCGGCAGCAGCGGCGCCAGATGCATGCGGCCGAAATCCATCGGCGCGGCCAGCCGTATCAGCCCGCTGTCAGACCGGCTGGTCTCGGCCAGCTCCTCCTCCAGCGCTTCGGCCGCACTGACCAGCGGCTGCGCCTTTGCCAGCGCCTCGGCCCCGAAGGCCGACAGCGCCAGCCGGCGCGAAGTGCGGTGCAGCAAGGTCGCCCCCAGCCGCGCCTCCAGCCGGGCGACCGCGCGGGAGGCGGTGGCGATGGAAATCCCCAGCTCGCGGGCGGCGGATGCGAAACTGCCCTGATCGGCGACGGCCACGAAAATGGCCCAGGATTCAAGATCGGGTAACGACATTATTGCAATGGTATCTTTCAATCATTGCTGTTTTGTCAAACCGCCCGGCCCCCTATCTGTCTGT
>DITZ01000102.1:0-14598 GCA_002422985.1 Sphingomonadales bacterium UBA6171 | reverse complement strand
CGATCCGGACCGCATCACCATCACCGCGCTGGAAGACAGCGAACTGGTGCTGGTGGACGCCACCATCTGATGAACAACAATAGTGCAAGGAGTTAGATATGACCAAGGTGCTTATTCTCTATTACTCATCCTATGGACATCTGGAAACCATGGCCAATGCGGTGGCCGAAGGCGCGCGCGCGGCCGGGGCCGAGGCGGTGGTGAAGCGGGTGCCGGAGCTGGTGCCCGCCGATATTGCCGCCAAAAGCCATTTCAAGGTGGATCAGGCCGCTGAATTCGCCACCGTGGCCGAGCTGCCCGATTATGACGCCATTGTGGTGGGCGCGCCGACCCGCTTTGGCCGGGTGGCGAGCCAGATGGCGAATTTCTGGGATCAGACCGGCGGCATCTGGGCGCAGGGCCAGCTGGTTGGCAAGGTGGGCGCGGCCTTCACCAGCACCGCCTCGCAGCATGGCGGGCAGGAAACCACGCTCTTTTCCATCCTGACCACGCTGATGCACCATGGCATGACGATTGTGGGCCTGCCCTACAGCTTTGCCGGCCAGGCCCGCATCGATGAAGTGACCGGCGGCGCGCCTTATGGCGCCACCACGATTTCAGGCGGCGACGGCAGCCGCCAGCCCAGCCAGACCGAGCTGGATGGCGCACGCTTCCTGGGCGGGCATGTGGCGGGCGTTGCCGGGAAATTGGCCCGGTAGTTCGGCGGGGGGGCGTTATTGGCGCGCCCCCACCCCCGGCCCCTCCGTGCAAGGGGAGGGGAGCGTGTAGCGCCGCCGGCGCATGGCCAGTCCTGTCAGTCCGAAGCCGGTGATCAGCATCGCCCAGCTCGCCGGTTCGGGCACGGCGGCCACTTTGGGCAGGATGGCCTGCTGCATGGTGAAGCCGATCTGGCCGGGTTTGACGCTGGTCATGCCCATGATGCCCTTGATGAGTTTCGTCTTGGGATCATAGGTGCCGGTCTCGATCTTCTTGCCGGCGGCGTTGTTGAACTGATTGGTGTCGTGCGCCACGGAAATCTGGAAGGTGCCGTTTTTCAGCTCTGATATGCCGACGACGCTGGCGATATGGCCGGCCTTGCCCAGGATGAAGCCCATTTCCACCGCCTGACCCTTGGCGAGCGCGGCCATGGCCTTTTCGATGTCGCGCGTGGAGCGGGTCTTTATCGGCAGCTTCTTGTCGGCGACATATTTCTTCTTGTCTTCCATCCAGGTTTTGAAGGCCCCGTTGGGCGGCACCACCTTCAGCCCCTTCTGCACCGAGCCGATGTTGATGTCGCCGGCGGCCATGCCCAGCCCATATTTGCTGTTGAGCCACTGGAAACCATTGGACACCGCCGCCGGGCCGCACAGCATGGGGCCGCAGGTCTGGTTGGGGAAATCCTTCAGCAGACCGTTCTTGGTGTGAATATCGCCTTCCAGCACCGGATCGGCCAGCACATAGGCCCAGGCCTCTGTGCCGAAATTGCCGCCCATCACCACGTCGCGCACGCCAACATTGGCAACGCCGGCCATCACCGGCGCCGCTGTCACCGGCGCGGCGGTGAGGCTGAAGCCATAGCCCAGCGTCTCCACCCGCTGCCCCGGCATATTGCCGAGCGAGAAGTTGAAGGTGACTTCAGCGGGCGTGCCGGGCGCGCCATAATCGAACAGCGGCATGTTGCGGATGCGCCATTCGCCTTCCACCATCAGGTTCACATAGCCGCTGGTCATCCCCGGATCGGCGAGCAGGTCGATGCTGCCCCAGTCGCTGGCAGCCTGGCTCCATTCCACCGATCCGCCCATCCCGAGGCTGGTGAAATCCACCTGCGAGAAGCTGATGAGCGGCGCGATGGCGCCGGCCGGCGCTGCGCAGAGAATCGCCAGGGGCGCTGCAACGCAGCACAAGATATTGAGATAATTGCGTCCCATGGCCGGACCCCCCTTTCCATGCAGATTACTGATGGATGGCATCATGAAGCGCTGCGATGGTCAAGCGATTTTGCCGGGGCTATCCAGCGGCCCGGAAAGCGGTTAGCCAGCGCTGTAATGCGCAAAATCCTGGCTTTCTTCCTTCTGTTCCTGTCGGCGACGGCCGCATGGGCGCAGGACGCCCCGAAAATCGGCCTTGTGCTGGGCGGCGGCGGCGCGAAAGGCTTTGCCCATGTGGGCGTGTTGCAGGTGCTGGAGGAGCATCGCATTCCCGTGCATATGGTGGCCGGCACCAGCATGGGCGCGGTGGTGGGCAGCCTTTATGCATCGGGCAGGGATGCGAACGGCATCGCCCTTGTGGCGCAGGAAATCGACTGGGCCACCATTTTCAACGACGCGATCCCGCGCGAACGGCAGCCATTCCGCCGCAAGCGGGATCAGCGCGATATCCTCATCAGCTATCGCGTCTCTTTTGACGACAAGGGGCTGGTGCTGCCCAAGGGCGTGCTGCGCGGGCAGGATCTGTTCCTCACGCTGGCGGAAACGCTGGCCAATGCGCGCACGGTGGATGATTTCGACCGTCTGGCGACGCCGTTCCGCGCGGTGGCGACCGATATCGTGACCGGCGAGGGCGTGGTGATGGGACAGGGCGATATCGCGACCGCCGTGTTCGCCTCTATGGCGGTGCCGGGCGGGCTGCCGCCGGTGGAACGCGATGGCCGGCTGCTGGTGGACGGCATGATCGCCAATAATGTGCCGGTGGATGTGGCGCGTTCGATGGGCGCGGATGTGGTTATCGTTGTGGATGTGTCGGCGCCGCTGCGCAAGCGCGAGAATATCAACAGCTTCCTGGCGGTGATCGATCAGATGCAGCTGTTGCTGGGCCGCGAAACGGTGGATCGGCAGCTGCAATCGCTGTCGGGCCGCGACGTGCTGGTGAAGCCCGACATCGACGATCTGGGCGCGACCGATTTCGACAAGGCGGATCTGGGCATCGCGCGCGGCCGGGCGGCGGCGCTGGCGGTGATCGACCGGCTGAAGCCGCTGGCCCTGTCGCCGCAGGACTGGGCAGCCTTTGTCGCCGCGCGGGCGGCGCGCGCACCCCATAGCAAGCCGACGCTGGATTTCGTGAAGATCGATAACCGGTCTGACACGCCTACCGAGCAGATTGCCGCCCTGGTCACGGCGCGCGCCGGGCAGCGGCTGGACGCGCCGCGCATGACCGAGGATCTGCGGAATATCTATGCGCTCGGCAGTTTCCGCGCGGTCCGCTATGGCATCGGCCCGGCACCGGGCAGCCCGGCGGGCGCGGAGGGTGTGACGATATTGGCGCTGGGCGATCCCTCGTCGGCCAATTTCATCCAGTTCGGACTGGGCATCGCCACCGATTTCGACCGCCAGTCCGACCTGCGTATCGGCCTTGCCTATACCGACCGCAATGTGCTGGGCACTGGCGCTGAATGGCGCAGCGATCTGAGGATTGGCAGCGATCTGCTGGCGGAAACCAGCCTGTACAAGCAATGGGGGCATCATTTCTTGGAGTTCGGGCCGGGCTGGTCGCGCGTGGACACCAATATCTATGAGGATGGCACGGCGCTGGCCGAGGTGCGCAACGAACGGCTGGGCGTGCGGCTGGAAGGCGGACAGTTGTTTGGCAATTGGGGCGAGCTGCGGCTGGGGCTGAACTATGCCGCGGTGGGGCTGGAGACGAAGATCGGCCAGCCGGCCTTCCCGGATAACCAGCTGCAGGACGCGCAATGGTCGCTCATGTTCACCGCCGACACGCTCGACCGGGTGCATTTCCCGACGCGCGGCGCCTATGGCCGGGTGCGGGTGACCGATCATATGCGGGCGCTGGGGGGCGATTTCACCTATGCGGTGGTGGATGGCACGCTGCTCAAACCCTTCACTTTCGGGCTGACGACGGTGACGCTGAGCAGCGAGTTCGGCTTCACCTCTGAAGGCGATGGGCGCAGCATGGGGGATTTCCGGCTGGGCGGCTTTCTGAACCTGTCGGGCCTGCAACCCAATCAGCTGCTGGGGCGGCACAGGCTGATGGGGCGGGCCATCATCTATCGCCGGCTGAGCTATCCGGCACCGATTGTGGATTTCCCGCTCTATCTGGGCGGCTCGCTGGAGATGGGCAATGCCTGGATGTCGCTGGATGATATTGGCTTTGACGCGCTGCGGCCGGCGGGCAGCCTGTTCATCTCGACCGAAACGCCGCTGGGGCCGGTGACGATGGCCGCCGGCCTGGCGCGCGGCGGCGGCGCGCTTTATCTGGTGGTGGGGCGGCTGTTCTGACCGTCTGCCGGCACAGACCGTTTTGCGACGAATGACAGGGCCAGCGCTTGCCCGGATTCACCCATCTGATAGGGAGGCAGCAAGGTCCGCGCGCCTGCATGACGGACCGACAGGCTTTCTTACAGGCGGAAAAATATGATGAAGAAGCTGATGATTGCCACCATGTCTGTGGCTGCGATGACCCTGCTGTCGGCTTGCGCGTCCGCGCCTGCGGCGCAGGTGGTGCGCTTCCATGGCAATCAGCCGGCGCAGCGCGGCACGGTGCATATGGTGCCGGCCAATCCGGCGATGGCCGGGACGCTGGAGTTCAAGGCGCAGGCGGCCCCCCTGGCCGCAGAGCTGACGCGCATTGGCTTTGTGGTGGTGGAGGATGCCGCGCAGGCGCAATTTACCGCCATGATTGACGTGGGCATTGCGCAAACGGCGAATGCGTCGCGTACCTCTGGCCTGACGATTGGCATCGGCGGCGGTTTTTCCAGCGGCAATGTCGGCATCGGCAGCAGCGTGCAGCTGCCCGTGGGCGGGCAGCAGCAGCCCGCCATGACGGGGGCGACGACGCTGGCTGTGCGGATATCCGACAAGGCGACCGGCCAGGCGGTGTGGGAAGGCCGGGCGACGGCCAATGCGACGGACGGCAACGGCCCGGTGGGAACGCCGGCGGTCGCACCGCTGGCGGGCGCGCTGTTCCGCGATTTTCCGGGGCCGAACGGGCGATCGGTTTCGGTGCCGCTTTAGCGGTTTGGAGCGCTGCGCTGCTGCTTGTTTGCGGCGGGGTTGGGTTGACCGTGGCGGGCCTCGCCGCGGCGTTGCTGACCCCACCGCGGCGTTGCTGACCCCACCCCCGGCCCCTCCGTGCAAGGGGAGGGGAGGGTGTTGCGCCACGTCCTCCCCTCCCCTTGCACGGAGGGGCCGGGGGTGGGGTCTGCGGCCAAGCGCCCAGGCTATTGCGCCAGCCGATAGCCTGCAAACTGCTCCCGCAATTTGGATTTCTGGATTTTGCCTGTTGCGGTGTGCGGGATGGCATCCACAAATTCCACCGCGTCGGGCATCCACCATTTGGCGATCCTGCCTTCCAGAAAGGCGAGGATTTCGGCCGGGCTGACGGTGGAATCGGGCTTGCGCACGATAAGCAGCAGCGGGCGTTCGTCCCATTTCCTGTGGGCGACGCCGATGACGGCGGCTTCCGCCACGCCGGGGCAGCCGACGGCGAGATTTTCGATTTCGATGGAGGATATCCATTCGCCGCCGGACTTGATGACATCCTTGGAACGGTCGGTAATCTGCATATAGCCGCGCGGGTCGATGGTGGCGACGTCGCCGGTGTCGAACCAGCCGTCGGCATCGAGAATCCGGCCGCCATCGCCCTTGAAATAGCTGGAGACGATCCACGGCCCGCGCACCAGCAGCCGGCCGAAGGCGGTGCCGTTGCGGGGGAGTTCGGCACCTTCGTCGTTCACCAGCTTCAGCTCGACGCCAAAGATGGCGCGGCCCTGCTTGCATTTGAGGTCGATCTGCTGCGCGCGGGGGAGCATGAGGGCGTCAGCCGACAGCGAGCCGACGGTGCCGAGCGGGGTCATTTCGGTCATGCCCCAGGCGTGGCAGACCTCGACGCCATATTTCTCCTCGAACGCCTCGATCATGAAGCGGGGGGCGGCGGAACCGCCGATGACGACGCGCTTCAGCGTGGCGAGGTCGCCGCCGGTCGATTCCAGATGCTGCAACATGCCCAGCCAGATGGTGGGCACGGCCAAAGTGAGGGTGACGGATTCCTGCCGGATGAGGCTGGCGATGGTGGGCGGATCGAAATTGGGGCCGGCCATCACCAGCTTGGCACCGCTGGCGGCGGCCGCATAGGGCACGCCCCAGCTGTTGGCGTGATACATGGGCACGACCGGGAAAACGGTGGTGGCGGAGCGGACGTCCAGCACATCGCTCATGCAGGCCGCATAGGCGTGCAGCACATTGGCGCGGTGCGAATATTGCACGCCCTTGGGGTGTCCGGTGGTGCCGCTGGTGTAGCAGAGGCCGGATGGCGCGGTTTCGGGCACCTCGGTCCAGGGGGTGGCGGGGTCTTCGCCGGCGATCAGATCCTCATAGCAGCGCAGGTTGAGCGGATATTGCGCCGGCATATGCGCGCGATCGGTCAGCAGCACATAATGTTGGATGGTCGTGAGGCGGGGGGCGAGCTTTTCCACCAGCGCCAGGAAGCTGAGATCGAAGAACAGCACATGATCCTCGGCATGGTTGGCGATATAGACGATCTGGTCTTCGAACAGACGCGGATTGATGGTGTGGGCAACGGCGCCCATGCCGGAAATGCCAAACCAGCTTTCGACGTGGCGATGGGTGTTCCAGGCAAGGGTTGCCACCCGGTCTCCGGGCTGGACGCCCAGCCGGCGCAGCGCGGCGGCCACCTGTTTGGCGCGGGCCTGCACCTCGATCCAGTTGGTGCGGACCTGATGGCCCTCGCAGGTGAGGCTGACGATTTCGCGGCTGCCATGATTGGCGGCGGCATGGTCAATCAGCTTCCAGACCAGCAGCGGCCAGTGTTGCATGGTGCCAGTCTGTGCATTGCCGGTCTGCACGCTGCCGGTCTGCGCGCTGCCGGTCTGCGCGGTTTCGGTCTGCGCGGTGTCGGTCTGCACGTTGCTGGTCGTCATCCATCTCTCCCTAAATGGCTTTATGCCTTGTGCGCCGACCTTAAGGCCAGTCACCGGCTGCGCCAAGCGGCTATGACAGATGGGCGTGTTTGGAGGGTGGTTGACAGATGCGGAACAAAAGCGGAACATAATCATCCGAATCGGGTGTAATTGTTCGAATCAGCTTTTACCATCCGGGGAACAGGAGATGAACATGGGGCCGGAGATGATGATTGGTCAACTGTTTGGGCAAAGTCTGGGCGCACTGGCCTTTGTGGCGGTGCTGGCGCTCAACATGCTGATGCTGGCGCGGCGCTGGCCGTCGCTGCTGGCGGCGCTGACGGGGCCGGCGGCGCGGCCGGTGCAGGGCCGGCCGGCGGCGGAGGTGATTCCCCTGTCCGCACGGCGCGGCCTTCCGGTCAGCCTGATTCCGGCACCCGCGCGGCTTCGCCGGGCGGCGAGAGCAGGGCCTGCCGCCGCTTTTTATAGGCAAGGGTGGCAAGCGGGAAGCTAAGGCCATAGAGCGCGGACAGGCTGAACAGGGTGAGCCAGGGCGACTGGGCCAGCAGCGCGGCGAACAGGCCGACCGCCAGCAGCACCAGCACCCGCGCATCGCGGGGAACACGGACAGACTGCCAGCTCCAGCCGGCGAGCGGCGACACCATAGCCAGCCCGGCCAGCGTGACCACAATGGCGGTGATGACGGCGCGCTGATGCGGATTATCCGCCCACATGCCCGCCGTGCCGAGCGAGAAGAACAGCGGCGCGAGCGCGAGGCCGGCACCCGCCGGGGCGGGCACACCGGTGGTGAAGCCGAGCTTCTTCTTCGGCAGCGCATCCTCGTCGATCGATGCGTTGAAGCGGGCGAGGCGGAGCGCGCAGCAGACGGCATAGAGCAGCGCCACCACCCAGCCGAGCTGGCCGAGATCGGAGAGCGCCCACAGATAGAGGATGAGCGCGGGCGCAAGGCCAAAGGCGGTGACATCGGACAGCGAATCCAGCTCCGCCCCGAAGCGGCTGGTGCCCTTCAGCAGCCGGGCGACCCGGCCATCGACGCCATCCAGCAGGGCGGCGATGACGATGGCAGCGCCCGCCTTGTCAAATTCGCCGGCGATGGCGAAGCGCACACCGGTCGCCCCGGAACTGAGCGCCAGCATGGTGATGGCATTGGGGATAAGCGCGCGCAGCGGCAGCGCCGGCCGGGCCGGCGTCACTGCAATGCGCCCGGCACCGCGGCCGCCACGCCGCGCGCGGCGAGCACGGTTTCGCCGGCGACGGCGCGCTGGCCCTTCACCACCTGCGGCTGATAGCCCGCCGGCAGGAAGATATCGACGCGGCTGCCGAAACGAATCAGCCCGATGCGCTGGCCTGCCGCCACCATCGTGCCCTCCCGCACAAAGCCGATGATGCGGCGCGCGATGAGACCGGCGATCTGGGTGAAGGCAACCATGGTGCCGTCGGTGCCGGTTATCACGAAATATTGCCGCTCATTCTCCTCGCTCGCCTTGTCGAGATCGGCGTTCAGGAAGCTGCCCGGCACATAAGCGAGGCGCGAAACGGTGCCGGCGATCGGCGAGCGGTTGATGTGCACATCGAACACCGACATGAATATGGAAATGCGCAGCGCCCGGCCCGGTGCCAGCCCGCCGTCGCCCTGCACCTGGCGGGGCAGTTCCACCTCCATGATCTGCGACACAAGGCCGTCAGCCGGCGAGATGATGAGGCCCGCGCCACCGGGCGAGGCGCGCACCGGATCGCGGAAGAAAGTGGCGGTGAAGGCGGCAAAGGCGGCGAGCAGCCAGCCGACCGGCCACCAGCCGAACAGAAAGGCCAGCAACGCCACAGCGGCCATGATGCCGCCGATGCGCAGCCCTTCGGGATGGACCGGGGGGAAACGCCATTTTGCGGCATCGCTGCCCGCAGCATGCGCCGCCGGCAGCGGGGCGGCGGGCACGTCTGGCAATTGTTCGGGCACGGCCTTGGAAAGCGGTGCCATTGGCGCGGGCGTTTCGGTTTCGGGTTTCGGGTCTTCCATGGCCGCAGCATAGGGGCTTTCCCGGCCCATGATAAGCCTCTGCCCTGCGGCAGCATGGCCTTTGTGATGCGCCGACGTCCGCGCTATGGGCCGGACATGACTGCTGATGCCCGTTATCGTCCGCGTGCGCTTGCCATCTGGCTGCTGGGTGTTGCCGCGCTGGTGTTTGTGATGGTGGTGGTGGGCGGCATCACGCGCCTGACCGAATCCGGGCTTTCCATCACCCAATGGAAGCCGGTGACGGGTGCCATCCCGCCGCTGAACGATGCCGACTGGCAGGCGGCGTTCGCCCGCTACCGCATGATTCCGGAATATCAGCAGATCAACAGGGGCATGAGCCTGGACGCCTTCAAGGCGATCTATTTCTGGGAATGGCTGCACCGGCTGCTGGGGCGGCTGATCGGGCTGGCCTTTGCGCTGCCCTTTGTCTGGTTTCTGGTGCGGCGCGCGGTGCCCGGCGGCTATGGCTGGCGGCTGACGGCAATATTGCTGCTGGGCGGGCTGCAGGGCGCGATCGGCTGGTGGATGGTGACGTCCGGCCTTGTTGAGCGCACCGATGTGAGCCATTACCGGCTGGCGGTGCATCTGCTGGCGGCGCTGTTCATCCTGGGCGGGCTGGTGTGGACGGCGCTGGACCTGCTGGCACTCAGCCGCCGGCCCGATGCCGGGCCGGCGCGGCTGACGGCGCATTCGGCGCTGATGCTGGGGATGCTGTTCATCCAGCTGCTGTTCGGCGCCTGGGTGGCCGGGCTGAACGCCGGCCATGCCGCGGCTGACTGGCCGCTGATGAACGGGCGGCTGTGGCCGGAAAACGCCGATTGGCAGGGCTGGATGAGCCTGGCGGACGACCCCTTCATCGCCCATTTCGTGCATCGCTGGTGGGCCTTTGTGACGGTGCTGGCGCTGCTGCTGCTGGCGCGGCGGGCAAAGGCGGCGGGCGGGCGCGGGGCGTCTGTCGCGCTGCATTCGGCGTTTGGCGCGCAGATATTGCTGGGAATCGCCGTGGTGCTGACGGGGGTGAACCTGCATCTGGCCGTTTTGCATCAGGCGGTTGGCGCGCTGGTGGTGGCCGCTGCCGCATGGGCGGCGCATGCCGCCGGCCGGGCGGATTATCGGCGGTAATATATTACCACATGACTTTTCCTTGCCTTTTCCATGCGGTTCAGGCTAAGGGCGCGGCTTGAATTGGAGCGGGTCGGATTCTCCCGGCCCTGATGTTCAGGAACATGTCATGCTGACGAGACAAACCGCTTCGGCGAAGCCCGCCGAGGTCGAGAAGAAATGGATCATCATCGACGCTGAGGGGCTGGTGGTTGGCCGCCTGGCGTCGATTATCGCCAGCCGCCTGCGCGGCAAGCACAAGCCGAGCTTCACCCCGCACGTCGATTGCGGTGACAATGTCATCGTCATCAATGCGGAAAAGGTGCGCTTCACCGGCCGCAAGGCGAGCCAGAAGATATATTACCGGCACACCGGCTATATCGGCGGCATCAAGGAAGTGCGCGCAGACAAGGTGCTGGAAGGCCGCTTTCCGGAGCGGGTTCTGGAGAAGGCCGTTGAGCGCATGATTCCGCGTGGCCCGCTGGGTCGGCAGCAGATGCGCAACCTGCGCGTCTTTGCCGGCACCGAGCATCCGCACGCCGCCCAGTCGCCCGAAACGCTGGACGTTGGCGCCATGAACAGCAAGAACAAGGTCTCCTCCCAATGAGTGACACGAACACCCCGCAGGAAGACGGCCGCCAGTCGCTGGCGGACCTTGCCCGCCTGACGCAAACGGCTGCTGCGGCCGCGGCGGCCCCGGTTGCCGCCCCGGCCGCCCCCCATGCCGAAGATGCCCCCGCCGCTGTTGCCGCCCCGGTGGCAGAGCCGGTGGCGCTGCGTCCGCAGCAGCTCGACAAGTTTGGCCGCGCCTATGCGACCGGTCGTCGGAAGGATGCGGTCGCCCGCGTCTGGCTGCGCCCCGGTTCCGGCAAGATCATCGTCAACGGCCGCGACCAGACGGTGTATTTCGCCCGCCCGACGCTGCGGCTGGTGATCAACCAGCCGTTCGACGTGGCCGAGCGCCGCGACCAATATGATGTTGTGGCCACCGTGATGGGCGGCGGCCTTTCCGGCCAGGCCGGTGCTGTGAAGCATGGCATCGCCCAAGCGCTCACCCGCTTCGAACCGGCGCTGCGCACCGCCGTGAAGCAGGCCGGCTTCCTGACGCGCGACTCGCGCGTCGTGGAGCGGAAGAAATATGGCAAGGCCAAGGCCCGCCGCAGCTTCCAGTTCTCGAAGCGCTAAACAGCCTTTTCAGGCAAAGGATCGGGGCTGTCGCAGCGCGTGCTGCGGCAGCCCTTTTCTTTTGGCGGTGGCGGTGGGGCCGGGCCTTCTGTTCAGCAGCAAATCAACCATGCCCCCTGAACCCCGTTATCCCGCGCCTGACACGGGATCCCGCTTTTCTGCCGGACGTTGCGCCACCGGGCGGAACATCTGCCTTGCAGCCGACCGGTGCGAAAGAAAGCGGGGCCCCGTGTCGAGCACGGGGCGACGGGGTTTGTTCTGAATGTTTGGGGAGGTGGGCGGGGTCAGTTGGCAGCCGACTGTCAGAATGTGACCGCGAAACGACCGGCAATATTCAGGACCAGCAGTTTCGTTGGCGAACGGCGACAAAGTCAAACCGGGCGGCCGCTTCGATACTGACCCCGGTCTTATAACCGAAGCGATCGTTCAGCCCTCACGGATTCGCTGCCAGTGATTTTGCGGCGATGTCGGCGGCGGCTGAGCCTGGGGCGGCTTTCAGGATCATTTCCAATATGCGCCGCGCGGTTGCGGTGTCGCCGTTGGCGGCGGCGATCTGGGCCTGTTCCAGCATCACGTCCACATCTTCGGGGGCTTTGGCGGAGGCGGCGGCGATGTCGCGGGTGGCGCGGGGGAGGTCGTTCTGGCGGCGGGCCAGTGCGGCGGAGAGCATGAGGGCGGTGGCGTCGTCCGGGTTCAGCGCGATGGCGCGGTCCAGGTCGATGCGGGCGGCGCCAAGGTCGCCGCCGTCTGCGGCCACGCGGGCGCGATCCACATGCAGGCTGGCGCTGCGCCGGGGGGCATAGTCGCCGGCCAGCAGGATGGCGCGGTCGAACGCGGCGCCGGCCTTGTCGCGCTTGCCGTCCAGGAACCAGGCGTTGCCGGCCTGGCCCCAGAAATCGGCGGCCTGCGGGGCCTTGACGGCTTCGGCCTTTTGCGCGGCTTCCTCCAGCGTGCGGGCGGCGTCGGCGAAGCGTTCCAGTTGCAGGAAGGCCAGCGCGGCGCAATGGAGCGCGGGCAGGCCGCCGTTGCGGATGCGCCAGCCCTGCGCGAACTCCAGCGCATTGGTGGCGTTGGTGGGGATGGCGCGGACGCAGCCATCATAGCGGGCGCGTTCGAGCGCGGGGCCGGGGGCCATGGGGGCGGCGGGGCCGCTGGCAATGGGGGCGGCAGGGCCGGTGGCCGCGGGGGCAGTGGGGCCGGCTATGGGCCCCTGTTGCGCGAGGGCGGGGGTGGCGGCGATCAGCAGCAGGGCGGCAATCAGGCGCATGACAATTCCTGGACATGGTGGAGGAGAAGGGCGAGTTCGGCGGGGGCGGAGAGGCGATGGTCGCCGCCTTTTATCAGCACAACCTGCACATCCGGGCTCATAAGCTGCTCGGCAAGGCGGATGGAGATGGCGCTGGGCACGGCATCGTCTGCCATGCCATGCAGCAGCCTTGCGGGGGCCTGAATGGCGATCGGGTCGCCCAGCAGGCAGGCGGTTTCGGCGTCGGAAATGAAGGTGCGGCTGTAGCGATAGGGGGTGTCGGCATAGCCGGATGGCCGTTCGGTGAAGCCGGCGTGGGCGAGGCGTTCGATGTCGGCGGCGCTCAGCGCCAGGCCCCAGCGGGTGAAATCGGGGGCGGCGGCGATGCCCAGCATGCCGACAATGCGGCTGCCCAGCGCCAGCGCCAGATGCAGCATGATCCAGCCGCCCATGGAGGAGCCGATGAGCAGGAGCGGGCCGGGCGCGAAATGATCGGCGACGGCGCGGGCGTCGGCGGCCCAGCGGCGGATGGAGCCATCGTCGAAAAGCCCCGCTGATCGCCCGCAGCCGCTGTAATCCATCAGCAGGCAGGCGCGGCCATTGGCGATGGCCCAGTCCATCAGCATGGTCGCCTTGGTGCCGGTCATGTTCGACATATAGCCGGGCAGGAACAGCAGCGTCGGCCCGGCGCCGGGCTGGTGGTGAACGGCGAGGCGGACGCCGTCGCCGCGATCGAACATGTGCACGCTGATCATCCCGCCTCTCTTTGCCTGTGCGGCGATGATAGACGGCGGGCGGGCGGGACGCCACCACCTGCGGGCTTATGGTCTTGCGGCCTTGTGGGCAGTGGGGTGGCTGCTATAGCCCATCCATGCGTGATCCTCTGGAAGCCCTGCGGACGATATTCGGATTCCAGGGCTTCCGGGGGGCGCAGCAGGCGATTGTGGAGGATGTGATGGCGGGGCGGGATGCCGCGCTTATCATGCCCACCGGCGCCGGCAAGTCGCTTTGCTATCAGATACCGGCCATCTGCCGGCCCGGCTGCGGCATCATCATCTCGCCGCTGATCGCGTTGATGCAGGATCAGGTGCGCGCGCTTTTGCTGGCCGGCGTGCGCGCCGCCGCGCTCAACAGCCAGTCGGCGAACAATGCCGGGACGATGGCCCGGCTGCGCGATGGCGATCTGGACCTGCTTTATGTGGCGCCCGAACGGGCGACGACGGAGAGTTTTCACCGGCTGGCGGCCGACAGCCGCATCGCGCTGATCGCCATCGACGAGGCGCATTGCGTGAGCCAGTGGGGCCANNAGCCAGTGGGGGCATGATTTCCGCCCGGATTACCGGCGGCTGCGGGCGCTGGCCGATGCCTTGCCCGGCGTGCCGCGCATGGCGCTGACGGCGACGGCGGATGCGATGACGCGGGCGGACATCTGTGAGCAACTGGGCATTCAGCCCGCGCGGATGACGGTGGCGGGCTTTGACCGGCCCAACATCCGCTATGAGGCCAGCCCGAAACATCATCCGGCAGCGCAGATTCTGGCCTTTGTCAGGGCGCAGGGGGCGGTGCCGGGCATCGTCTATTGCCAGACGCGGGCGGATGCGGAGAAGGTTTCCGGGCAATTGGCCGCCGCGGGCCTGCGCAGCTGGTGCTATCATGCGGGGATGGATGCCGGCGCGCGGATGGCGAACCAGCAGGCGTTTCAGCAGGCAGAAGATGGCGTGATGGCGGCGACCGTTGCTTTTGGCATGGGCATCGACAAGCCGGACATCCGCTGGGTCGCCCATGCCGACCTGCCAAAGTCGATCGAGGGGTACTATCAGGAAATCGGCCGGGGCGGGCGTGATGGTGCGCCAGCGGAAACCCTGACCCTGTTTGGCGCCGATGACATCCGCCTGCGCCGCAGTCAGATCGACGAAGGGTTGGCGCCCCCAGAACGCAAGGCCGCCGACCATGCCCGCCTGAATGCCCTGCTGGGGCTGGCCGATGCCACGGGCTGCCGGCGCCAGGTCCTGTTGGGGTACTTCGGCGAGGTCACCGGCCCCTGTGGCAACTGCGATATCTGCGACCGCCCGGTAGAGGTGTTCGACGCCACCGAAGCGGTGCGCAAGGCGCTGTCCGCGATCCTGCGCACCGGGGAAAGCTTTGGCGCCGGGCATCTGATCGACATTCTGACCGGCACCA
>DITZ01000017.1 GCA_002422985.1 Sphingomonadales bacterium UBA6171 | reverse complement strand
GCGGTAATGGGGTCAGCAGCCCGCCGGGGGCGGGCCGCCATTCTGTTCAGGGCGTGGCGAAAAGTGGGATTTTTGAGCAGCGGAGCGCAGCGTGCTTAACGCACGTGAGCACCGGAGCGCAAAAAAATCGCGCTTTGCAGCCCGCCATGGACAGAATGGCGGCCCGCCCCGCCTAACCGTCCAATTGCCGCCGCAGCAGCGCGATATCCCGATCCAGATCATGGTCCGTCGCGCGCAGCGCCTCGATGCGCTTCACGGCGTGCATCACGGTGGTGTGATCGCGGCCGCCAAAGCGCCGGCCGATTTCCGGCAGGGAGCGCGGCGTCAGCATCTTGGCGAGATACATGGCCACCTGGCGCGGGCGGGCCACTTCGCGCGCGCGGCGCGGCGACATCAGATCGTTCAGCTTCAGCTGATAATGGTCCGCCACCCGGCGCTGGATTTCGTCGATGGTCAGCCGGCGGGAATGCGCCCGCAGCACGTCGGCCAGCACTTCGCGGGTGAAGTCCATATCCACCCGGCGGTTGACCAGCGTGCCATAGGCGATCACCCGGTTCAGCGCGCCTTCCAGCTCGCGGACATTCGCCACGATCTTGCGGGCAAGGAACTGGATCACCTCGTCCGGCACATCGGCGTGCGGCATGGAGCCGATCTTGGTGCGCAGGATATTGTAGCGCAGCTCGAAATCCGCCGGATTAATGTCGGCCACCAGTCCCCAGGCGAGGCGCGACAGGATGCGCGATTCGATGCCTTCCAGATTCTGCGGCGATCGATCGGCCGAGATCACCAGCCATTTTCCGGCCGAGATAATCTCGTTCATCGTGTGGAAAAATTCCTCCTGCGTGGAATCCTTGCCGGCGATGAACTGCACATCATCCACCATCAGCAGATCCGCCGACCGCAGCCGCTGCTTGAAGCTGATGGTGTCGCGGGCGCGCAGCGCAGCAAGGAAATCCACCATGAAGCGTTCGGCCGACAGGTAAATCACCTGCGCCGAAGGGCGGGCGCGCAGCACGGCCGAACCGATGGCATGCATCAGATGGGTTTTGCCCAGCCCGGTGCCGCCATGCAGGAACAGCGGGTTGAAACCGGCATTGCCGCCGGACGTGACGGCAGACGCCATCGCCTGCGCCGCATTGAAGGCCAGCTCGTTGGACTTGCCGACGACGAAGCGATCGAAACTATAGCGCGGCTCGAAGGCGGCGACGGGGGCAGGCACCGGCAGCCCGCCCGGCCCGTCCGCCGGTTCGTCGGCGATGCGGCCGGGGGCAACCTCGATGGCGACGCTGCGCAGCATGGGCAGATGCACGGCAAAGGCGAGGCGGATACGCTCGGCAAAATTGTTGCGCACCCATTCGGCCATGAAGTGCGACGGCACCGACAGGCGCAGCTCCTGGCCCTCCAGGCCCGAATCGAGGCCACACAGATGCAGCGGCTTCAGCCAGCTGTTGAACGCCCTGGCGCCGCATTCGGCCAGCAGATGCGCGCGCACCAGCCCCCAGGCGCGCGCCAGCTCCTCTGAAACCGGGGCCGAAGCGCCAAAGTCAGGCGAAGCGCCGAAGTCAGGCGAATCGGCGGCGGCGCGCATGGGTGAACTGCTGTTCATGGTGGGAAAACGGCCTGACTGTATCGATGGTGGCACGGGCGGGCCGGAAAGCCCCCCTGAATGTCGGCTGCTGTGGCGCTACCCCCGGTATCGGGCCGTGATCCTGAACCGTGAAGCGGAAGCAGAAAGCCGGAACCGGAACAATCGGGGGGAGGTGAATCGGCTGGCCATCGGCTGGCTGTCATTCCCGCGCTGCGCTTGCCCCATGATCGTCTGGCCCTCTCTGATTGTCATGTTGTCCGACGGAGTGCTCCGGCAGGAATCGATTCGGCTTTTGCCGTCTCTCTCTCAGCCGGCGGCCTGATTCCCGCCCTGACCCCATGAGTAAAGCAGCAGCTTGGGGCACTGCCAAGGCCGGGAATTTCATCAAACTGCAAATAATTCGATTGACAGGCCAAGGCGCGGAAAAACACCGCGATTTTGCCAAGAGCTTGATAATGCTAGCACTTATCATCATGAAAATATGACATAAATGCGAATCGCAGCAACGATGCAAAGGCGATAATAGCACCCAACCTGTTGTTAGCAGACGCAGAATCGACAAAGGCCGCAACAAGCGGCCTGTGACAAATCAATTAAACTTATATGACGCGCGACCCGGGGAACATCAGGGCCGCGGCCGTTTTCCCCCGTCCTGCATCATCCGCAGGGCGCAGAGCGCCGTTCCGGCCGCGCGAACCGCACCGGCCCGCGCGGCGAATCCTGTCAGGCGATAGCGGCGACGCGCTTGGTCAGCCGCGCGATCTTGCGCGAGGCGGTATTCTTGTGAACCACGCCCTTGGACACGCCGCGCATCAGTTCCGGCTGCGCCGCCTGCAACGCCAGTTGCGCGGCCGATTTGTCGCCAGCGGTGATGGCCGATTCGACCTTCTTCAGTTGGGTGCGGATCCGCGACACGCGCGCCTTGTTCACAGCAGCGCGACGCTCGTTGCGACGGATGCGCTTTTCGGCCTGCGGGGTGTTCGCCATAAATCTACCAAAGCTCCAAAACTGAACGGCCAGCCGGGCGATGGCCCGCCGGAAAGGAGGCGCGGATAGCCCCATCGGCCCTTTTCGTCAAGACTGGCCCCCGATTTGCTGGCACGCCGGGCAGCAGAAACTCGACCGGCCGGACTGGATAATGCGCCGAATCGGCGTGCCGCACCGCGGGCAGGGCCTGCCCGCCTGCCCATAGACCTGAAAGCGATGCTGGAAATAGCCCAGCTCGCCCGACACCTGCGCATGATCCCTGAGCGTCGATCCGCCCGCCGCAATCGCCTCTGCCAGCACCGCGCGAATGGCGTCCGCCAGCCGGTGGAAGCGCATCGGCGCCACCTCGCCAGCTTTCGCTTCCGGGTGCAGGCCGGCCCGGAACAGCGCCTCGCAGGCATAGATGTTGCCGATGCCGGCCACCAGCTTCTGGTCCAGAATCAGCGCTTTCAACGCTATGTTCCGCCCCTTCGCGCGCGCCGCCAGCACCGCACCGCTGAACTCGTCGGACAGCGGCTCCGGTCCCAGCCCGGCCAGCAGCGGATGCAGCCCCAGCGCCACGGTCGGCACCAGATGCATGGAGCCGAATCGGCGCGGATCATGATAGGCGAGTGCTGTCCGTTCGGTGCGGATGATTACATGATCATGGACGCCCGGCTCACCGTCGAGCGGCCGCACCTTGCCCGACATGCCGAGGTGCAGGATCAGCGTATCGCCGCGATCACTGTCCAGCAGCGCATATTTCGCCCGCCGGTGCAGCCGGGTGACGGTCGCCCCCGTCAGCCGCTGGCCAAGATCGGCCGGCAGCGGCCAGCGCAGATCGGGCCGCCGCGCGACAACAGCGGCCAGGCGCTGCCCTTCCAGCACGGGGCGCAGGCCGCGCACAACGGTTTCAACTTCGGGAAGCTCGGGCATGGCGATGCTGTGGCATTAAGCGCCGGCCCGCGCTAGGTGGCACCGCGCGCGCGCCTGCGCTAGGAGTGCAGCATGGATATGCCGCAAGAGACTGTCAGCCTTGGATTCCGCGACGTGGCGCCGGAGGAAAAGACAAAAGCCGTGGGCGAGATTTTTGCCCGCGTCGCCGCCCGCTATGATCTGATGAATGATCTGATGTCGGGCGGCATGCACCGGCTGTGGAAGGATCAGTTCGTCGCCGGCGTGAAGCCGCTGCCGGGCGAGGCCATCCTCGATCTGGCCGGCGGCACCGGCGACATTGCCTTTCGCATGGCAAGGCGCGGCGCGAAGGTGACGGTGGCCGACATCAACCCCGCGATGCTGGCCGAGGGCGAGCGCCGCGCGGCCAAGATGGGCATCGAGGGGCTGATCTTCACGGTCGCCAATGCAGAGGCCATGCCCTTTGCCGACGCCGGCTTTGACGCCGTCACCATCGCCTTTGGCATCCGCAACGTCACCGACATCCCCAAAGCGCTGCGCGACATTCACCGGGTGCTGAAATGGGGCGGGCGCTTCCACTGCCTGGAGTTTTCCAGCACCCAATGGCCCGGCTTCGCCCGGCTCTATGATGCCTATTCGATGCAGCTGGTGCCGAAAATCGGCGGCATCGTCGCTGGCGACCAGGAAGCCTATCAATATCTGGTGGAATCCATCCGCCGCTTCCCGAAAATGCCGGACTTCGCCCGCATGGTGACAGACGCCGCCTTCCGGCGCGTGCAGGTGACGCCGATTCTGGGTGGCGCGGTCGCCATCCACTCTGGCTGGAAGGTCTGATCGCCTTGGGGCTGACGGAGCTGGGCCACGCCGCACGCCTGTTGGGAGATGCCCGCCAACTGGCGCGGCACGGCGCGCTGCGGCCGTTTGAAACCCATGCGGAAATGCCCGGCATGGCACGGCTGGCCGCCCGGCTGCTGCGGCTGGGCACCCATGCGCCGCTGGAGCCGGATTTTGCCGACGGCCTGAAAGCCTGCGGCCCGGCGGCGGTGAAGCTGGGGCAGGCGCTGGCCACCCGGCCCGATCTGGTCGGCGCGCGGGCCGCTGAAGACCTGCGCGCCCTGCAGGATGATCTGCCGCCCGCCCCCTGGGAAGCGGTGGAGGCCGTGATAGAGGCCGCGCTCCCCGGCGGCTGGCGGGCACATTTCAGCACGATCGAGCGCGTGCCGGCGGGTTCAGCCTCCATCGCGCAGGTGCACAAGGCGACGCGGCACGATGGCCGGGTGGTGGCGCTGAAAGTGCTGCGGCCCGGCGTCGAGGATGCGTTCGAGCGCGCGCTCAAAAGCTATGCCTGGGCCGCCGCGCGGCTGGAGCGGCTGGGCGGAGACGTCGCGCGGCTGAAGCCGCGCATCGTCATCGAGAGCTTCCGCCAATGGACCATGGCCGAGCTGGATCTGCGGCGCGAGGCGGGCAACGCCAGCGAGCTGGCCGATGCCGTGCGCGGCGAACCGGGCGTGCGCGTGCCCGACGTGCAATGGGATCTGACAACCCGGCGCACCCTGGCGCTGGACTGGATCGACGGCGTGAAACTGACCGATCAGGCCAGGCTCGCCGCGATGGGCGTGGACCGGCCGCGGCTGGCGCGCACGCTGGTGCACGGCTTTCTCTCCCAGGCGATCGGCGCGGGTTTTTTCCATGCCGATCTGCATCAGGGCAATATGTTGCTGACGGCCAATGGCGATCTGGTGCTGATCGATTTCGGCATCATGGGCCGGCTGGATCGGCGGGCGCGCGTCTATCTCGCGGAAATCCTCTATGGCCTGCTGGTGGGTAATTATGCCCGCGTGGCCGAGGTGCATTTCGAAGCCGGCTATGTGCCGCCGCACCATGACATGGCGGCCTTTGCCACCGCGCTCCGGGCCGTGGGGGAGCCGATCCGTGGCCGCAACGCCGCCGATATCAGCGTGGGCGGGCTGCTGGACGGGCTGTTCGCCATCACCCGCCAGTTTGACATGGTGGTGCAGCCGCACCTGCTGCTGCTGCAGAAAACCATGGTGATGGTGGAGGGCGTGGCGCTGTCGCTGGACCCGGACATCAATATGTGGGAGGCCGCCAGCCCCTATGTGAAGCGCTGGATCCGCGACGAGCTGGGGCCGGAGGCGAAGGCCGCAGACGCCATCATCAGCAATGTCCGGCTGCTGCGCGCGCTCCCCCGGCTGGCGCAGCGTTTCCTGGCGCAGTTGCCGGTCGAATCCGCCGCCCCGCCACTGCCGCCCTTGCCCCCGCTCCCCGAACCCCGGCCCTCCCGCTGGCCCGCCCTGCTGCTGGGCGCGGCACTGGGTGCAGGCGCCATGGCACTGGGCGGCTGGCTGTTCTGAGCAGACAGCACTGCCGGGGTCCGGACTCCTTCATGGCCGGAAGGCGTTGGCAGCCTGTGCGCAATGGCGGAGAGCTGATTGCCTGTGCGCTGGTCTTATCTGGGAGCCGCGCTTTCACGATCACGATGATCCGCGCACCGGCCCCACCGGCCAGCGAAGCCAGAATCTGCATCGCTTCAGGCGTCCGTCCCCTCGGGAAACGCACACCGCTCCAAAATGGTGCCAATCAGGAGGCAGGTCAGGCCGCCTTCACGCTCTGTCGCGTCTGCCACAAACAGGCGGTGATGATGATCGCCGCCCCCGCCCAGGTGCGCGGCGCCACCGGCTCGGCAAAAAACAGCCAGCCGATCAGCGAGGCCCAGAACAGCGCCGTATATTCAAACGGCGCCAGAATCTGCGCCTCTGCCCGCGCATAGGCCCGCGCGATGAACTGCAACGCCACCGCCCCCGTCAGCCCCGCGGCAAAAAACCAGGGCAGCGTCGCCATCGTCGGCAGCCGCTCGCCTGCCGGCACCATCCACAGCATCACCGGGCCAATGATGGCGATCGGAAACAGCGCCCCCAGCAGGCTCAGGATGGAAG
Organism: Sphingomonadales bacterium UBA6171; assembly: GCA_002422985.1. Taxonomy (GTDB): domain Bacteria; phylum Pseudomonadota; class Alphaproteobacteria; order Sphingomonadales; family Sphingomonadaceae; genus Sandaracinobacteroides. The sequence goes on along the minus strand of DITZ01000017.1, from coordinate 1,953 downwards.
GCCCGTCCGCCGCCGCCCGCATCCGCGTGAACACGATGGTCAGCGCATAGGCCAGGGCCGCCAGCAGCGCCGCCCCCACCGCCAGCAACCGCTCCTCGCCCACGCCCCGCCAGTCAAACCCCACCGCCACGATCACGCCCAGAAAGCCCAACAGCCCGGCCAGCACGCTCCCCCGCTCCATCCGCTCCCCGATAATCAGCGCGGCCAGCGGCGGAATCAGCAGCGGCGCGATAAAGGCAATCGTCACGACTTCCGCCAGCGGCAGGATGGAAAGCGACCAGAAAAACAGCACCGCCGACACCGCAATCGTGATGCCGCGCAGCATGTTCACCGGCAGGCCCGAACGCTTCACCGCCGGGCAGCCCTCGCGCCACCAGAAGGGCAGGATGAAGATGATCGCCATCACATAGCGCCAGAAGGTCGCCATGATCGCCGGATGCGTTCCCACCAGATGCTTCATCACCGCATCCATCACGCAGAAAAATGCCACGCCGCTCACATAGACAAGGATCGGCCCGGCGCGCATAGCCTGCCATAATGGACGCGCGTTGAATGTTGCAAGCGGGCCGCCCTTTTGGCACAAAGATGGACGGGGGCTATATCAGCCGCCCGCAAATGATATTGGAGGGGTCCGCAAATGGCCAAGCTTCTGGGAAATCTCACCTATGCCGTGCTGCTGGGTGTCGTGCTGCTGCTGGTTGTGCTCTTCGGCTTCTATGGCGACATGATGCAGCAGAACGGTGCACAGTTCACCAACGGCTTCTTCCGCTTCCTGCATGTGCTCTGCGGCATCATGTGGATCGGGCTCCTCTATTATTTCAACTTCGTGCAGATCCCCACCATGCCCAAGGTGCCCGCCGAGCTGAAACCCGGCGTTTCCAAATATATCGCCCCCGAAGCGCTGTTCTGGTTCCGCTGGGCCGCCGCCTTCACCGTGCTCACCGGTCTCATCGTCGCCATGCTGTCGGGCTATCTCATCGAAGCCCTCACGCTGCAACCCGGCGCCCGTGTCATCGGTCTGGGCATGTGGCTCGCCCTCATCATGGCCTTCAACGTCTGGTTCGTGATCTGGCCCAACCAAAAAAAGGCGCTGGGCCTCGTGGACGCCACCCCCGAAGTCAAAGCCAAAGCCGCCACCACCGCCATGCTCTTCAGCCGCACCAACACCGTCCTCAGCCTCCCCATGCTCTACTGCATGGTCAGCCAGGGCTGGCTGGGCGGCGTCTAAAGCGCTTTTCGACCCCTATTGACCCGTCAAGCCGGGTCAATAGCGTCGAAAAGCCGCTCTAAACCCTGCACCCCCGCCCTTTGGCATAGCCCTTCAGAAACGAGCGCCGCGCCCCGCCGGCTATCACCGTCGCGCGCAACCGCCTTTCCGTTTCCGCCGCCCCGGTCGCCTCGCGCACCAGCCCGCGAAACGGTATCACCGCCCCCAGCGCCGCGCCGGCCCCGGCCTCCGCCAGCCGGCCAGACAGCGGCCGGCCCGGCTGCGCCATATCCACATCCGGCCCCAGCACCTCGTTCAGATCCGCAATCGCCCGCCGATAATCCGCGCAGCCCTTCAGCCCCTTCAGCCCATAAGGATCCGCCTGCGCCGCCAGCAACAGGGCCGGCGCCTTGTCCGAGGTGATACCAAAATCCTTCAACGGCTGCCGCAGCGCCGCTTCCGCCGCCGCCTCCACCGCCTCGCCATCGCTCTGCTGCGCCATCACCGGCGATGCCAGCAACAGTAAAGTGCTCAGAATCAAACGCATCACATTCTCCTGCTCAGATATCAAGGTTCGCCACCGATAGCGCATTATCCTGAATAAACTCCCGCCGCGGCTCCACGACATCGCCCATCAGCTTGGTAAACGTCTCGCCGGCTTCCGCCGCATCCGTCACTTGCACCTGCAACAGCGTCCGCGCGCTGGTATCCAGCGTCGTCTCCCACAGCTGCTCGGCGTTCATCTC
>DITZ01000104.1 GCA_002422985.1 Sphingomonadales bacterium UBA6171 | reverse complement strand
GCCAGCCGAGCGTGGCGAAGGGCCAGAGGCCGGAGGAGAACCAGGTGTCGAGGACGTCGTCGTCGCGTTTCAGCGCCACGCCTTCGCCGGCCTTTGCCTGCGCCTGCGCCTCGGTTGCGGCCACAAAAATGCGGCCGTCGGGCGCATACCAGGCGGGAATCCGGTGCCCCCACCACAGCTGGCGGGAAATGCACCAGGGCTGGATGTCGGTCAGCCAATTGTCATAGGTTTTGCGCCAGGTGGCGGGCACAAAGCTGGTGCGGCCGTCGGCCACGGCCGCCAGCGCTTCGGTGGAGAGTTTGGCGGCATCGACATACCATTGGTCGGTCAGCCATGGCTCGATCACCACGCCGGAGCGGTCGCCATGCGGCACCTGCACCAGCTTTTCCTCGATCCGGTCCAGCAGCCCGGCGTCTTCCATGTCGGCGACGATGCGCCTGCGCGCCTCGAACCGGTCCAGCCCGCGATAGGCTGGCGGGATCAGCTCGTCGGTGCCGATGGCGGCGTGGCTGTCCAGCACATTGATCCAGCCGATGTCGCGGTGGCGTTCATAGACCGCCCAGTCGTTGAAATCATGCGCGGGGGTGATTTTCACGCAGCCGGTGCCCAGTTCGGGATCGGCCCATTCATCGGCGATCACCGGGATTTCCCGGCCGGTCAGCGGGTGCGCAATCAATTGCCCCACCAGATGGGTATAGCGTTCGTCCGCCGGATTGACGGCGACGGCGGTGTCGCCCAGCATGGTTTCGGGCCTTGTGGTGGCCACCACAAGATGCCCGCTGCCATCGGCCAGCGGATAGCGGAAGTGCCAGAAATGGCCATGCACTTCGCGGGTTTCGACTTCCAGATCGGAAATGGCCGTCTGGAATTTCGGATCCCAGTTCACCAGCCGCTTGTCGCGATAGATGAGGCCGCGTTCGTGCAGTGTCACGAACACATGGGTCACGGCCTCGGTGAAGCCCGCGTCCATGGTGAAGCGCTCGCCCGCCCAGTCGCACGAGGCGCCCAGCCGGCGCATCTGCCGCATGATCGCGCCGCCGGATTGCTCTTTCCAGGCCCACACTTTTTCCAGGAAGGCGTCGCGCCCAAGGCTTTGCCGGGTCAGCCCCTCGGCGGCGATGCTGCGCTCCACCACCATCTGCGTGGCGATGCCGGCATGATCGGTGCCCACCACCCAACGCGCGTCGCGGCCGCGCAGCCGCTGCCAGCGGATCAGGATATCCTGCAATGTCTGATTGAGCGCATGGCCGATGTGCAGCGTGCCCGTTACGTTGGGCGGCGGCAGCACGATGGTGAAGGGCCGGGCATCGGGACGCGACGGGCGGAACGCGCCGGACTTTTCCCAATGGCTATACCAGCGGGTCTCGATAGTGGCGGGGTCAAAGGTCTTGGGCAGCATGGGCGGCAGCTAGCCGCTCAGCGCGCAATTTGGAAGCTATTTGCCGACAAAGGCTTGCCGATGGCGGGGATGGCGGCTGTCTGCCCTATGGCAGAATCGGCTATGGCCGCGTCATGGCTTGTCGATCAGCCGGGCAATTTCTTCCGCGGTTATCTTCTGCACCAGCTCCGGCAAATTGGCGTCGAGCCAGGCCTTGACCTGCGGGCGGATGAGGTCGGCGAAAAAGGCCTCCACGCTTGGCCCCGGCCCGACCGGTGCGGCGGCGGGCGGCGCGGCGGCGGCCAGTGCGTCGGCGGCCAGTGCGGCTGGGGCAGCGGCCGGCTGATCTTCCGCTGCCGGTGCCGGCACATCCGCCTGCGCCCCGCCCACGGTCGCGCGGATCGAATCCAGCAGCGCCGCGAGATTGGGGTCGAGCGGTTTTTTCGCCATCGCTATTGCGGGCCAACCAGCGGCGCGACATTTTGCGCGCGATTGTCGGCCGGTGCGCCGTCATAGCCGAAATCGGCCCAGCCCCTGCGCTTCACCCGCTGATAATTGACCGTCGGGTCATAGCGGCTGACGGGCGCGCCTTCGAGCGCCACATCGGCCCGGCCGATGGCGGCCAGCAGCTGATAGGCCAGCACATAGGAATCGCGTTCCGCCTGCACCAGCGCCACGCGCGCGTTCAGCAGTTCCTGTTCCGCGTTCAGCACGTCCAATATGTCGCGGCTGCCGACCTGATTTTCCTGCCGCACGCCTTCGGCCGCCAGCGCATTGGCCGACACCTGCGTGCGGGCCGACTGGATGACGGACTGCGCCGCGCGGAACTGCGACCAGTTGCCGACCGCCGATGCCGTCACCTGCCGTTCTGTCAGCGACACGATTTCCAGCAGTTCGGATTGCCGCGCCTGCGCCTGCCGCACCTGTGCCGCCACCAGCCCGCCGGTGAAGATGGGCATGGAGGCCGTCATGCGGATCTGCGGCGTGAAGCCGGAGAAATTGTTCAGCCCGCCGACGCCGTCAATCTGCGTGTAGGCGCCGGTTGCGGCTACCCCCAGCGTTGGCGCGCGGCTGCGCTTTACCGCCAGCACATCCTGGCCCGATGCGCGCTCTGCAAAGCGGACCGCGACCAGATCGGGATTGTTGGTGCCGGCGATGCTGCGGGCTTCGTCAGCGCTGGCAGGCAGCGGCGGCAGCGGCGGCAGCGGTGCCAGCGCCATGGGCGCACGGCCGGTCAGCCGTTCATAATTCTGCTCGGCGACGATGGCGATGCCCTTCACCTCCTCCAGCGTGGATCTGGCGGCGGCCAGCCGCGCTTCGGATTGCGCGACATCGGTGCGGGTAACGTCGCCCACTTCGAACCGGTCACGCGAGGCGCGCAACTGCTGTTCCAGCACGCGCACCTGATTTTCGTTCAGCTTCACCACTTCGGCGGTGCGCAGCACATCGGCATAGGCCGCGACCGTCTGCACGATCACATCCTGCTCCACCGCCGCCAGATTGGCGCGGGCGGCTTCCACACGCGCTTCGGCCGCGCTGATGTTGGCGCGGATGCGGCCGCCTGCGAAGATGGCCTGGCGCAAGGTGGCGCCGGCCTGCCAGGTGCGGCCATTGTCGCCGAAATTGTCGGTTAGATCCTGCTGCATCAGCCCGTCGGCCGACAGGCTGGGGCGCATTTCCGATCCGGCGATGGCGACGGTTTCATCCACCTGTCGCACCTGCGCGCGCGCGGCGGTGAGTTGCGGCGTGGAGGAATAAGCAGCGGCGATGGCTTCGGGCAGCGTATCGGCGCGCGCAGGCGCGGCGAAGATGGCCGTTGTGGCCAGCAAAAGGGCAGTCAGACGCATCGGGGGCCTTTCAGAATTGGAAGCCCTTGGGCTTGCCAAATTGGGGCAGCGGCGGTGCGCCCGCTTCGGCAAAGGGGTCGAAGCGCAGGATTGCGCCTGCCTTTCGCCCGATGGCCGCGCGGGAGACGCGGTCTGCGCCCGTTACAATCGCGGCAACCCGGCCCCCCTCGGCCAGCTGCGCGATCAGCGATTGGGGCAGTTCATCCACTGCCCCGTCCACCAGAATCAGGCTGTATGGCGCAAGCGCCGCATGGCCTTCCGGCAAATTTCCTTCCACCACGCTGGCGTTCGGCCAGCGCGCCAGATTGGCCCGCGCCACAGCGGCAAGCGCCGCATTGTCTTCCAGCGCCACCACGGTCGCGCCCATGGCGGCCACCAGCGCCGCCGCATAGCCGGTGCCGGCTGCCACGACAAGCACCCGATCGGCCGGCCTGATCCCGGCGGCTTCCACCAGCCGGCCGATGGAGAGCGGCGCCATCAGCATGCGGCCCTCGCCCATCGGCTGCTCGCTGTCCACATAGGCGACGCCGCGCCGGTCTGCCGCCACGAAATCCTCGCGCGCAACCGTGCGGAAGGCGGTGGCAACCGCGGGCGACACGACGCCACAGGGCATCAGCTGGCTTTCGATCATGGCATCCCGGGCGAGTTCGGCCGGGGAGAGGGCAGGGGCAGTAGCCACGGGGGCGCAAACCTTTTCAACGCAAAGCTCGCCACCTGATAGCGATGACCCTGCCCCGCGCCAAGAGGCGGACTGCATTCAATCCTGCCTGTCCCGCATGCCCGGCACCGGTTGCCCGAACGATTGCGTCCCCGAACAGAAGACAGGCCGCAAACAAAGGGCGATGCTATGCTTGACATATTCAGCCATCATTTCAGATCGCGGATGCAGGCGGGGGCAAAGGCATCCCGCCCGCAACACAAGCCCCACTGTTGGAGCTGATGGGATGATGCTCGCCCCCGCCCCCGCGGCCATTCTGTTCTCGCCACCGGCCGCCCGATGTGCTGAACAAGGCAGGCCTTGGAAAGCCAATGTGGAAATTGATGGCCGCATCGATGTGACCCGCGCGCTGCCGGGCCGGTGCCCGATGCCGTGGGCACCGGGCATGCTGGCGGCCGGGCCGGAGCCGTTTGGCACCATGGTCTGCGCCGGCGCGGTGGCCGTGCCATGAACGGGGAGCAGGCCGCAGCGCCCTGGTGGAAGGGCGCGGTCGTCTATCAAATCTATCCGCGCAGCTTTCAGGATTCCAATGCCGATGGCGTGGGCGATCTGGCCGGCATAGCCGCGCGGCTGGATTATGTGGCGGCGCTGGGGGTGGATGCCATCTGGCTCTCGCCCTTCTTCACGTCGCCGATGCGCGATTTCGGCTATGACATTGCCGACTATTGCGATGTTGATGCCCTGTTCGGCACGCTCGCCGATTTCGATGCGCTGCTGGCGCGTGCCCATGCGCTGGGGCTGCGGGTCATTATCGATCAGGTCTATGCCCATACATCGGATGCGCATGGCTGGTTCCAGCAAAGCCGCGCGCGGCGGGACGGGGAGAAGGCGGACTGGTATGTCTGGGCCGATCCCCGGCCCGACGGGACGCCGCCCAACAACTGGCAATCGGTGTTCGGCGGGCCGGGCTGGACCTGGGATGCGCGCCGCCGCCAATATTATATGCATAATTTCCTGTCGTCGCAGCCGCAGCTGAATGTGCATCTGCCGGCCGTGCAACGCGCGCTGCTGGATGTCGCGCGCTTCTGGCTGGAGCGCGGCGTGGACGGCTTCCGCATCGATGCCATCAATTTTGCCATGCACGATCCGCAGTTGCGCGATAATCCGCCTGCGCCGCCCGGTGGCCCGCGCACCCGGCCGTTCGATTATCAGCTGAAGGTTTATAACCAGTCCCATCCTGATATTCCGCTGTTTCTGGAGCGGCTTCGCGCGCTGATGGACGAATATGGCGCCTGTTTTTCGGTGGCCGAAGTCGGCGGTCCGACGCCGCTGGCCGAAATGCGGGCCTTTACCGCCGGGCAAACCCGTCTCAACAGCGCCTATGGCTTCGCCTTCCTCTATGCGGAGCAGCTGACGGCCCGGGTGGTGGCGCAGGCCATTGCCGACTGGCCCGAAGCGCCCGGCCTCGGCTGGCCATCCTGGGCGCTTACCAATCATGACAGCCCGCGCGGGCTGAGCCGCTGGGCTGCGGCGGATCATCGCGCCGCCTTTGCCCGTATGGCGATGCTGCTGTTGCTGAGCCTGCGCGGCAATGCCTTTCTCTATTATGGAGAGGAATTGGGGCTGACGCAGGTGGATATCCCGTTTGACGAATTGCAGGACCCGGAGGCGATTGCCAACTGGCCGCTCACCCTCTCGCGCGATGGTGCGCGCACGCCGATGGCCTGGGAGGGGGATGCGCCGAACCTCGGCTTCTCCACCGCCCGGCCCTGGCTGCGGGTGGGGGCGGACCATGCGGCCCTGGCGGTTGATCGTCAGGCGGCGGACCCGCAATCGCTGCTGCACCTGACGCGGCGGCTGATTGCGCTGAGAAAGACGCAAGCCGCGCTGCGGCTGGGTGCGATCGACGATATTGCGGTGTCGGGCGAGCTGCTGTGCTTCAGCCGCCGCCATGGCCGGCGGATATTGCGCGTTGCCGTCAACTTCGCCGCCACCCCCCGGCCGCTGGGCTGGACGGGCAGCGTCATCGCCGCCGTCAATGGTGCGACAGCGGAGCATCTGCCGCCTTTTGGTGCCATCATCATCGCGGAGCCGGGCGCATGACCGCGTTTTATCTGGCACCCGGCGGCTCGGCGGTGCGGTTACAGACGAGGTAAGGCTTTCGCTTTCCCCGCATTCGAATACAGACTGACATCGCCGATGGCACTGTTGGGGAAACATAATGACTGCTGTTCTGCTCTTTGGGGCCACGGGAGATCTTAGCCGGCGCATGCTGCTGCCGTCGCTCTATGGGCTGTCGGTGGATGGGCTGCTGGGAAAGCAGGTGCGAATCATCGGCACCGCCCGCAGCGCGATGGATGATGAAGGCTTTCGGGCCATGGCGTCCGAGGCGCTGGCGGGCCATGTGACGGGCGGGCTGGGCGATCAGGCGCAGGCCGACACCTTCATCCGCCAGCTGAGCTATGTGCCGCTCGACGCCTCCACCATCGAAGGCTTTGGCACGCTGGCCGAAGCCGTGGGCAATACCGAGGATGTGGCGATCTTTCTTTCCACCGCGCCATCGCTGTTCACCCCCACCATCGCCGGGCTGAAGGCGGCGGGGCTGACCGGCCCGCTGGTGCGCATTGGCCTGGAAAAGCCGCTGGGGACGGACCTTGCCAGCTCGCGCGCCATCAATGACGCCGTGGCGGACGCCTTCTCGGAATCGCAGATATTCCGCATCGACCATTATCTGGGCAAGGAAACGGTGCAGAATCTGCTGGCGATGCGCTTTGCCAACACCCTGTTCGAGCCTTTGTGGGGCGCGCAGGCGATCCACCATGTGCAGTTGACGGTGGCGGAGACCGTGGGGCTGGAAGGGCGCGTCGATTTTTATGACGGCACCGGCGCGCTGCGCGACATGGTGCAGAATCACATGCTGCAAATGCTGGCGCTGGTCGCCATGGAGCCGCCGAGCCATTTCAGCGCCAATGCCGTGCGCGACGAAAAGGTGAAGGTGCTGCGTTCGCTGCGCCCCATCGACAGCCGGAACGCCGACACCGAGACGGTGATCGGCCAATATGGCGAGGGCACCATCGGCGGCATGGCGGTGCGCGGCTATACCGACGAGCTGGGCCGGGCGTCCGGCACCGAGACCTTTGTTGCGTTAAAGGCGCATGTCGATAATTGGCGCTGGAAGGGCGTGCCCTTTTATCTGCGCACCGGCAAACGGCTGGCGGCGCGCAAATCGGAAATCATCATCGCCTTTCGCCCGGTGCCGCACAGTATTTTCGGGGAGAAGGTGCGCGGCATGGCGCCCAACCGGCTGCTGTTGAGCCTGCAACCGGATGAGAATATCAGCATGAGCCTGATGGCCAAGGTGCCGGGGCTGGATCAGACCGGCATCCGGCTGCGCGAGGTTTTACTGAACCTGAAAGGCGAGAGCGCTTTTCGCGATACGCGCCGCCGCATCGCCTATGAACGGCTACTGCTGGACCTTATCGAGGGGCGGCCCACGCTGTTCGTTCGTCGCGATGAAGTCGAAGCACAGTGGACATGGATCGATTCCATCCGGCAGGGCTGGTCGGACAATGGCATGACGCCCAAGCCCTATGCGGCAGGTTCGTGGGGACCGGCAGCCGCGATGGCACTTGTGGCGCGAGATGGAGCAGCCTGGAATGATTGAAGCAGAATGGTGGGAATATGATGACGCGGCCGAAATGGCCGAAGCGGTCGGCGGCGACGCGGCCTTTGTCATCGAATCGGCGCTGGATGCGCGCGGCGACGCGATTGTGGCGCTGCCCGGCGGCCGCACGCCGGCGGCGGCCCTGCAACATATGGCGAAAACCAGGCTGAAATGGCGCAATGTGACGATCGTGCCGACAGACGACCGGCTGGTCGCGGTTGACCATGAGGCCTCCAACGTCCGCCAGTTGGCCGGGCTGTTTCTGCCGCTGGGTGCCCGGGTGGTGCCGTTGACCGCCGGTTCGCTGGCACCCGAAGCGGCCGGCAAGGCGGCGGATGCGCGCCTGCAGGATCTGCACTGGCCGCTCGATCTGGTGTGGCTGGGGATGGGCATTGACGGGCACACCGCCTCCATCTTTCCGGGCAAGGATCTGGAAGCCGCGCTCAGCGGGCCGCAGCGGGCGGTTGGCGTTACGCCGTCGCCGCTGCCGGCCGACGCGCCGTTTGCGCGGGTGACGCTGACGGCGCATGCCATTCAGTCTGCACGCGCGGTGATGGTTTCCATCACCGGCGCCCAGAAGCGCAAAGTGCTGGAACAGGCGCTGGAGGAAGGCGCCGGTTCGGCGCTGCCCATCGGCCGGGTGCTGGCCGCCGCCGATCTCGCCATTGACATCCATTGGGCACCATAAGGGAGAACAGGGCATGGCAACGCTCCATCCGGTAATCGCGGCGGTAACCGACCGGATCATGACCCGGTCGGCGGACCGACGCCGCCGCTATCTGGATGGCGTGGCGCAGGCGGCCGCGTCCGGGCTTTCGCGCCCGGCGCTCAGCTGTTCCAATCTGGCGCATGGCTTTGCGGCAGCAGAAGGCGACAAGCCGGCGATCCGCGGCGGCAAGGCTGTCAATATCGGCATCATCACCGCGTTCAACGACATGCTGTCGGCGCATCAGCCCTATGGCCGATACCCGGATCAGATGAAGCTGTGGGCGCGCGAGGCCGGTGCGACCGCACAGGTGGCCGGTGGCGTGCCGGCGATGTGCGATGGCGTGACCCAGGGCCAGCTGTCGATGGAATTGTCGCTGTGGAGCCGCGATGCGATTGCCATGGCGGCCGCTGTCGGCCTGTCGCATGCGATGTTCGAGAGTGTGGCGATGCTGGGCATCTGCGACAAGATCGTGCCCGGCCTGTTGATGGCGGCGCTGCGCTTTGGCCATTTGCCGACGATTTTCATACCCTCCGGCCCGATGCCATCGGGCCTGCCCAACAAGGAGAAGGCGCGCATCCGCCAGCTTGCCGCAGAGGGCAAGGTGGGCCCGGAGGCGCTGCTGGATGCGGAGGCCGCCAGCTATCACAGCCCCGGCACCTGCACTTTTTATGGCACCGCCAACAGCAATCAGATGATGATGGAGGTGATGGGCCTGCACATGCCCGGCGCCGCCTTCATCCAGCCCGGCACAAAGCTGCGGCAGGCGCTGACGCGCGCCGCCGTGCACCGGCTGACGGCCATCACCCATGGCGGCGACGACTGGCGGCCGGTTGGCCATGTGGTCGATGAGAAAGCCATTGTGAATGCGGCGGTGGGCCTGCTGGCCACCGGCGGCTCCACCAACCATGCCATCCATCTGCCGGCGATCGCCCGCGCGGCCGGCATCGTGCTGGACTGGGAGGATCTTGACCGGCTGTCGGGCGCGGTGCCGCTCATCGCCCATGTCTATCCGTCGGGGCAGGGCGATGTGAATCATTTCCACGCGGCGGGCGGCATGGCCTTCACCATCCGCACGCTGATCGATGCGGGCATGCTGCATGCGGACATCCTGACGGTCGCGGGCCGCAGCCTCGACGATTATGCGCTGGAGCCGGATATGGACGACGTGCAGCTGGTGTGGCGCGCGCCGCCCGAACAGAGCCGCGACCTTTCGATGTTGCGCCCGGTGTCCCGGCCCTTCCGCGAGGATGGCGGCATGCGGCTGGTCTGTGGCAATCTGGGCCGTGGCATTTTCAAGACCAGTGCCGTGGCCGAGGACCGCTGGACCATCGAGGCCCCGGCGCGGGTGTTTCATGATCAGGCGGCCGTCAACGCCGCCTTCAAGGCGGGCGAACTGGA
>DITZ01000026.1:6263-26602 GCA_002422985.1 Sphingomonadales bacterium UBA6171 | reverse complement strand
TCACCGCACCACCTACCGCTATGCAGAAAAGGCGCACGGCATCGTGCAGATCCTCCGCCTCACCCCCCGGCCGGATGACGCGCAGCAGGTGCTCAACTGGCGCGTGGACATCGACGCCGACGGCCGCCTCATCCCGTTCCGCGACACCCATGGCAATTCGGCGCATTATTTCTATGCCGACGCGCCGGTCGATGAACTCACCATCCGCGTCTGCGGCATGATCATCACCAGCGACACCGCCGGCATCATCGGCGGGGTGGACGAGCCGCTCAACCCGCTGCTCTACCGCCGCCCCACCGGCCTCACCGCCGCCTGCTCCGCCATCGCCGCCCTTGCCGCCGCCTGCGAGGACAGCAACCGCGTGGTGCAGGCGCACGCGCTGATGAACGCCGTATCCGACAGCATCAGCTTCGAAACCGGCGCCACTGCCGCCCACACCGACGCCAGCACCGCCATGCAGCTCGGCCGCGGCGTCTGTCAGGACATGGCGCACATCCTGATCGCCGCCGCCCGTCACGCCGGCTTCCCGGCACGCTATGTCTCGGGCCATTATGCCGCCGCCGATCACCCCGATCAGGAAGCCGCCCACGCCTGGGCCGAGCTTTTCATTCAGGATCTCGGCTGGGTCGGCTTCGATCCCGCGCATCGCATCTGCTCCACCGAAGGCCATGTGCGCGTTGCCGTGGGCTTTGATGCACTGGATGCCGCCCCCGTGCGCGGCAGCCGGCGCGGCGGCGGTGCCGAATCGCTTGCAGTGGACGTGCGCGGACACGAAAGTCGCCGCCGACAGGACGGGCAGGCACAGGGCCAGCATCAGGCCTGATCAGAACCAGCCGGAAAAAACCGGCAATAAAGCGGGAAATGACAGACGCATGACCTATTGTATCGGTGCCGTGGTGCGCGAAGGGCTTGTGATGATGGCCGACACCCGCACCAACGCGGGCATCGACAATATCTCCACCTACCGCAAGCTCCGCGTGTTCGGGGAACCGGGCAAGCGCATTGTCGCCATCGCCTCGGCCGGCTCGCTCTCCACCACCCAGGCGCTCATCCACCATCTGCACGAGGGCGTGCCAATGCCCGGCAAGGATGCTGCCGAGTTTATCGAAACCGCCCCCACCATGTTCCGCGTGGCGCAGATCATCGGCCAGGCCATGGTGCTCGCCAAGCGGGAGATCGAGGAAACGCTGGAAGCCGGCGGCACCGAACAGGCCGATGTGCAAACCGGCGTCACTTTGCTGGTCGGCGGCTCGATCGACGGCCGCGCGCCCCGCCTGTTCCTGATCTATGGCGAGGGCAATTTCATCGAATGCGGCATGGACACACCCTATTTCCAGATCGGCGAGCTGAAATATGGCAAACCCATCATGGACCGGCTGCTCACCTATAACAGCCCGCTCGATCAGGCGCTGAAAATCGCGCTGCTGTCCATGAGCAGCACCATGCGCTCCAACCTCTCCGTCGGCCTGCCGCTGGACATCCTCATCATCCGCCCCGGCCAGTCCATCGCCACCATCCACCGCATCGGCGAAGACGACCCCTATTTCCAGGCCCTCGGCAACCAATGGTCGGTCGCGCTGGCCCACGCCCTGGCCGAAATCCCCCCCGCCCCCTACTGCCTCCCAACCCAGACATAACGCAACCAAACCCCAGCGACGCTCCCCTCCCCTTGCACGGAGGGGCCGGGGGTGGGGACTATCCCACAAACACCCCCCTGTCCCCACAGCGCTTTTCAACCTTGTTGACCCATCGGGACGGACATGCGGTCTCGTTGGACCTGACGCGCCTCTGGGATGGATTTAACGCATATCCTGACTGAATCATCAAGCTACAAGCGGCATTTATGCCCGCAGATGCGCCGCCGCCGGGTCCGGGCCGCGGCGTTCCATCGGCGGAATCTCCCCCAGCGACGTTTCAAGGCTGGCCGGCGTCCAGTCATGCCCCGGCCGGAAGATCGTGTGCCGGCCCGCCATGATGTCGCCAGACGCCACCTGCAACGCCAGCCGTTCCATATCGCGGCGGATATATTCGGTGGTGATCGCCTCGATCGTTTCCTCCGGCGTCCCCAGCTCCGCCAACGCCAGCTTGCCCACCTCCACCGCGCCGTGGAACAGCTCGCGCACGGCAAGATCAATATCAGCCGCCCGCAGCCGCATATAATGCCGCCGGTCATGCGCCCGCACGATGATGCGGATATGCGGGAAGGCCATGCGCACGGCATCCAGCCGGTGCGGGTCCCAGGCACCCCCGGTCGTCACGATCAGCAGCCGCGCATCGCGCGCGCCGGCCGCCCGCAGCACATCGGGCCGGAACCCGTCGCCATAATAGACCTTCCAGCCAAAGGCCTTGCTCTGCTCGATCTGGTCCGGCTTGGTGTCGATCAGCACCACATCCACCCCGCGCGCGTGCAGCAGCTGCGTCACAATCTGGCCAAAGCGCCCATAGCCGATCACAATGGCCGTCGCCTGCCGGCCCGTCTCCGGCCCTTCCAGCGCCACATCCGGCGCCGGGATCACCGTTGGCGCATAGCGCCGCCACAGGCTGATCAGGATCAGCGACACCAGCATGGAAAGCGTCACCACCGCGGTGAACAAAGACGCCGCCGCCGGCGCAATCAGCAGCCCGGCCACCGCGGCCGACAGCAGCACAAAGGCAAATTCCCCGCCCTGGCTCAGCAGCAGCCCCATCGGAACCGCCTCATGCCAGGGCGAGCCGAACAACCGCGCCAGCCCCGATATGATCAGCGACTTCACCAGAACAACCACCACCACCAGCAGCAGCACCAGCCCCGGATTATCCAGCACCACCCGCAGATTCAGCGTCATCCCCACCGCCAGGAAGAACAGCCCCAGCAACAGCCCGCGAAACGGCTCGATGTCGGCCTCCAGTTCGTGGCGATAGGGGCTGTCCGCCAGCATCACGCCCGCGATAAATGCCCCCAGCGCCATCGAAAGCCCAAAGCTCGCCATCAAGAGCGACGCGCCCAGCACCGTCAGCAGCGCCGCAATCACGAAAATATCGCGCGTCCCCACCTGCCCGAACAGCTTCATCAGCGGGTTCAGCACAAAGCGCCCGATTAACGACAGCCCGGCAATCGCCAGCAGCGAATAGAGGATCAGCATCCCCCCTTCCGGCGCATTCGGGTCCGGCAACCGCGAAAAGGCGCTCACCAGCAGCAGCAGCGGCACGATCGCCAGATCCTGCAACAGCAGGATGGAAAAGGTCCGCTCGCCCGCCGGCGTGTTCATCTCGCCCTTTTCCTGCAAAAACTGGATCACCAGCGCGGTGGAGGACAGGGCGAGCGGCAGCCCCACCACCAGCGCCGCCTGCCAGGTGAAGCCGGTAATCAGCATCAGCGCGCCCGTCAGCGCCAGCCCGCAGGTGAGCAGCTGCAACGTCCCCAGCGCGAAAATATCCCGCCGCAAAGACCATAAACGCGCCGGTTGCAGCTCCAGCCCGATCACGAACAGCAGCAGCACGATGCCATATTCGCCGAACCGCAGAATATCTTCGATTTCCGATATCAGCCCCAGCCCCGAAGGCCCGATCAGCATCCCGGCGGTCAGATAGCCCAGCACCGCGCCCAGCCTGAAGCGGTTGAACAACGGCACCATCACGGCCGCCGCCGCCAGAAAGACCACCGCCTCGCGCAGGTTCGTCGTGTCGGCCGCGCCTGCCATGGGCCTAAACCGCGCCCGTCAGCGCGGCAGCGTCAGCGCCACCCGCGCCCTTCAGCGCCGCGCCACCCGCGCCCTTCAGCGCCGCCGCTTCCGCCGCTGCTGCTGCCGCCTGAAAGGCCAGCAGGATGGAAGGATGCCGCGCCGCATACGCCCGCGCCGGTGCAAACAGCGCCAGTTCCGGCCAGCCGCCCTGCAACAGCGCCGGCAGCGGCGCGTCCCCCTTCAGCCAGCCCGCCAGCGCATCCGCGGCATCCGCCAGTTCGCCACCGGTGCGCCCGATCACATTGCCGGCCATTATCGCGGCAGACGCCTGCCCCAGCGCACAGGCCCGCACCAGCTGGCCAAATGCGATGATGCGCCCGTCCGGCCCCAGCCGCACATCCGCCGTCACCCGGCTGCCGCACACCGGCGAGCGCCGCTCCACGCTCGCATCCGGCTGCTCCAGCCGCGCGCCATGCGGGATGGAGGCCGCAAGCCGCAGAATCCGGGCGTTATAAAGGGCAGCGTCCATAGCGCCCACTATAGGTAGCGCCGCGCCGCAAGGTAAAGGCCGGCAGGTGCGATTCAGCGCTTGCGCACAAATTCCGCGCGCAATACCAGCCCCTTGATGCCATCAAAACGGCAATCAATTTCCTGTGCATCCCCGGTCAGCCGGATAGAGCGGATGACGGTGCCCACCTTCAGCGTCTGCCCCGCGCCCTTCACCTTCAAATCCTTCACCAGCACCACCGAATCCCCGTCGGCCAGCAGATTGCCAACGGCGTCGCGCACCTCCACCACATGGCGGGCGGCGGCGTCAGCGGCCGAAAGCCATTCGCCGCTGGCCTCGTCATAGACATAATCCTCGTCGCTCATGGCCGAACCTCCTGTTGCCCGAAAGCCTGCTGCCCGAAAGCCTGCTGCCCGAAAGCCTGCTGATAGCCGGGCTTCCCATGCGGCCGCACATCCGCCGCATCCTGCGCCATCGCCGGTGCCGCGCACAACAGCAGCATCGCCGCCATCAGGCCTTTCGCCATGTCACGCTCCCGTCTCTGGCCGCCGATATTTCTATTCCCTTTGCGCGCAGTTCATCACGAAGACCATCAGCCGCGGCCCAATTCTTTTCCGCCCTAAGAGCCTCGATCCTAGCAACATGTCGCTCAATTAGGTCAGGGTCGATACTATGCAGGCCTCTTGCGCTTGCTTGAAACCACTGGTCCGTCGAATGTTTAAGGAGTCCGAGCAGCGAGCCGCCGGCCTGCAGTTTGGCCTGCTCCATCAATGTGTGACTCTCAGGCCGGATTCGATCACGCTGATGTGATAGCTCGGCCAACGCATCGGGTGTGGCTAGATCATCGGCTAAGCTGTCTACGACACCCGACAAAGAAGTCTTCATATCGCTGTCGTAACCGCGAAAGCGGTACAGTCGATCTAGCCGCCTTTTACTTTCATAAATTAAGTCGTCAGACCATAACAGCGGTTGCCTATAGTGCGCAGAAAGCAACGCCAGCCGCAGCACTTCGCCGTCCCATCCGGCGTCAAGCAGTTCACGTGGCGTAACAATATTGCCCAGCGATTTGGACATTTTCGTCTCGCCCATGTTCAGAAAGCCATTGTGCATCCAGATGCGGCTCAGTTCCGCGCCATCATGGGCGCAGCAGCTTTGCGCCCGCTCATTCTCATGGTGCGGAAAGGTCAGGTCCAGCCCGCCGCCGTGAATGTCGATCGTCTCGGTCTCCAGCACCGAACGGATCATCGCCGAACATTCGATATGCCAGCCCGGCCGCCCGCGCCCCCAGGGGCTGTCCCACCCCGGCTGATCCGCCAAGCTCGGCTTCCACAGTATAAAGTCGGCCGGCGCACGCTTATAAGGGGCGACTTCCACGCGGGCGCCAGCGATCATTTCGTCCATCGGCCGTCGGCTCAATTCGCCATACCGGTCAAACTTCGACACTTCGAACAGCACATGGCCATCCACATGATAGGCAAAGCCGCGCGCCACCAGCGCCGCGATCATCGCCACCATGCCATGCTCACCCGCGATATGGTCCGTCGCGCGCGGCGTGAAATCCGGCGTCAGGCAGCCCAGCGCCGCCATGTCGGCCACATAA
Source organism: Sphingomonadales bacterium UBA6171 (assembly GCA_002422985.1). Taxonomy (GTDB): domain Bacteria; phylum Pseudomonadota; class Alphaproteobacteria; order Sphingomonadales; family Sphingomonadaceae; genus Sandaracinobacteroides. The sequence goes on along the minus strand of DITZ01000026.1, from coordinate 20,832 downwards.
AAGCCCTCATAGCGCGCCGCCACCACCTGCGGATCGACATTTTCCTTCACCGCAATCGCCATGATCTTGTCGTCGATATCGGTGATGTTGCGCGCATAGCGCACATGCTCGGCCCCATGCAGATGCCGCAGCAGCCGATAAAGCACATCAAACACCACCGCCGGCCGCGCATTGCCGATATGCGCCCGGCCATAGACGGTAGGCCCGCACACATACAGGGTGATCGGTCGGCCCGGTTTCGGCTGGCGCACCCGCTGCCTGGCGCGCGTGAATGTGTCGTAAAGCATCAGCGCAGGCGGCATCAGATACGCACTTCCTCGCCCGCCTGCGCCGCCTTGTCCAGCAGCGCGTCCAGCGCCTCCCGGTCCGCCGGCGCATAGCCGCCGTGCGTCGTCTGATTCTCCGCCGGATGTCCCGGTGGCAGGTCGCGCTCATCGCGCAGCCGTTCGCGCGGTGATGCCTCCGGCGGCATCCCCGGCAATATGGGCATGTCGGGGAATTCCGGCGCGTTCAGGTCCGCCTCTTTCACCCAGCCCACCATGATCGCCGATGTCAGCCGCAGCAACGGCGTCGAACGGCTGGTCGCCATCCATGCCGGCGCACTTCGGGTGTCGGAAAACACGCTGGTGGCAAAGCCCAGCAGCAGAAAGCCCGCCGACGCCAGAATAACGCCCTTCACCGCGCCAAAGCCGCCGCCCAGCAGCCGGTCCAGCGGTCCGATGGCGCTGCGCCGGGCAAAGCCGCCGGCGGCCGACGCGATGGCCCGCCCCGCGATGATGGTGCCGAAAAACAGGATGATGAAGCTCAGGATGGCCGCCGACGCCTCGCCGCCCGTCTTGGGCGTCGCCCAGGCCGTCGCCGGCTCGTGCAGAAAGCGCACCACCAATATGGCGGCAATCCAGCCCGAAAGGCTCAGCGCCTCCTGCGTGAAGCCGCGCATCAGCCCCGATATGGCAAACAGGCCAACCAGCGCGATCACAACATAATCAAGGCCGGTCAATCCGGCGAAAAGCGGCGCGATACTATCCATGAAAGCCTGCTAGGCTCTGCCCGTCAAACGGTCAACGAGCGCGCCGACACTGCGGCAGGCAAGCGTTCCCAGCCGCCCGACGCCGCTGGTGTCGGCCGGAGTCAGGGCGCTGGTAAAGCCCAGCTTCTCCGCCTCCTTCAGCCGCAGCCCGGCGTGCGCGGCCGGCCGCACCTCGCCCGACAGCGCGATCTCGCCAAAGGCCACGGTGCCGGGCGAAACCGGCGTGTCGGTCATCGCGGAGATCAGCGCGGCCGCCACCGCCAGATCGGCCGCCGGGTCTGCCACGCGGATGCCGCCCGCCGCGTTCAGATAGACTTCATGGCTGGCGAAGCTCAGCCCGGCCCGCGCCTCCAGCACCGCCAGCAGCATGGCCAGCCGGCCGCTGTCCCACCCCACCACCGCCCGGCGCGGCGTGGCGCCGGATGGCAGCTTCACCGTCAGCGCCTGCAATTCCACCAGCAGCGGCCGCGTGCCCTCCAGCGCCGGAAACACCACCGCGCCCGGCACGGGGGTATCGCGGCTGGTCAGGAACAGGCTCGACGGATTGGGCACCTCGGCCAGCCCGTCCGCCTCCATGGCGAACACGCCGATTTCATCGGTGCCGCCAAATCGGTTCTTCACCGCGCGCAGCAGCCGGTATTGATGGTTCCGGTCGCCTTCGAAATAGAGCACTGCATCCACCATATGCTCCAGCACGCGCGGACCGGCGATCTGCCCGTCCTTGGTCACATGCCCCACCAGCAGCAGGGACGCGCCCGATTGCTTGGCCCAGCCGATCAGTTCCAGCGCAGAGGCGCGCACCTGCGAAACCGTGCCCGGCGCGCCCTCCAGCTGATCCGAATGCATGGTCTGGATGGAATCAATCACCAGCAGATCGGGGGTATGGCCGCTGGAAAAGGTGGTGAGAATATCGCGCACAGAGGTCGCCGCCGCCAGCATCACCGGTGCTGTCCCCAGCCCCAGCCGCCGCGCCCGCAACCGCACCTGATCGGCCGATTCCTCGCCCGACACATAGGCGACCGACGCGCCGCGCACCGCCATGCGCCCCACCGCCTGCAACAGCAGCGTCGATTTGCCGATGCCCGGATCGCCGCCAATCAATATGGCCGAACCTTTCACCAGCCCGCCGCCCAGCGCCCGGTCCAGCTCGGCAAAGCCCGTCCCCATCCGCTCCGGCAGGCTCACCGCCGAATCCAGCGGTGCCAGCGCGATGCGGTTGCCCCCCGATTTCAGATCATGCTTCTGCGCAAAGGGCGTCGCGGCCGGCGCCGCCTCCTGGCTCAAACTGTTCCACGCCCCGCAATCGGCGCACTGCCCCATCCATTTCGGGGTAACACTGCCACATTGCTGGCAGACATAACGGGATGAGGGACGAGCCATAGCGCCAGCGGATCCAATTTTATACAGCACTGATAAAATGTTCCACGTGGAACATTTTCCTACAATCAGCTAACCAAATCAGTCGCCCGTCTGAATCCGGTCCACCAGTTGCTTCACCGTCGGCACAAAGCCGTTGGAGTAAAAGGGATCGGTCTTGAAATGATGCGCCGAATGGCCCGCGAACATCAGTTCGCCATCCGGATCGGCCCCGTGCGCGATATTCTGCAGAGTCTTCTGGATGCAGAAGCTGCGCGGATCGGCCAGATAGCCGGTGGAAAAGCTGCCATGATCCTTCCAGGCCGAGAAGGCACAATGGCTGAGGCAGCCCATACAGTCCGCCTGATCTTTGCGGATGATCTTGGCGTCGGCCGCCGTCACGAATACCAGCGTATTATCCGGCGTTTTCAGCGCGGTATCAAAGCCCGCGCCATTCCATTCGCGCGCGCGGTTAAGGTCGTCCCGCGTCACATAATAGGTCTTGCGGCCAACCCCCACGTCCAGCGTGAACTGATGGTCGCCTGCGGCCTCGGTGGAAAAGGCGATCTGCCGTTCCGAACGCCCCTCCAGGCTGCGCAGGAAGGGGTTGCGCACGGCCGAGGAATAAAAACCCGTCGGGCTGAACTTGTGCAGCAGGATATCGCCTTCATCCAGACCGGTCAGCTTCGCCTTCCAGATATCCGGAATCGGGCTTTCCCTGGTAAGCAGCGGCCGGGTACCGAATTGGAACATCACCGCGCCCAGATCGGGATTATCGATCCAATTCTCCCATTCGCGCAGATACCAGACGCCGCCGGCCATCACGATCGGCACATTGTCCGGCAGCCCGCCCTCGCGCATCACGGCGCGCAATTCCTTCACGCGCGGATAAGGGTCCTGCGGCTGTTTTGGATCTTCGGCGTTGGACAGGCCGTTGTGCCCGCCGGCGAGCCAGGGGTCTTCATAGACCACCGCACCCAGCCATTCGGCGGCCTTGGAATAGGCCCGCTTCCACAGCGCCCGAAAGGCCCGGCCAGAGGAGATGATCGGGTAATAATGCACCCCATGCCGTGCCGCGATTTCAGACAGTTTATACGGCATCCCCGCGCCGCAGGTAACGCCGTGCAGCAGGCCCCTGGTCTGTTCCAGCACGCCTTCCAGCACCCGCTGCGCGCCGCCCATTTCCCACAGAACATTGATATTCAGCGCCCCGCGTCCCGCCCGCAATTCGTCTGACGCCACATCAAAAGCGCGTCGCACCTGCTCCACCGCGCCGCGGATGGCATAGGCGACCAGCTCCTCATGCCGGCCTTCGCGGGTGCGGGCGGTGTAGATTTGCGGGATGACATGGCCATCGGCATCATAGCTGTCGGCGTTCACCGCCGACACGGTGCCGATGCCCCCGGTGCGCGCCCAGGCGCCGGCGGATGCGTGATTGGTGGCGGCGACTCCTTTGCCCCCCTCTACAAGAGGAAGAAAAGTGCGCCCGCCAACGGACATTGCATTCAAGGCCTTCATCACAACTCCCGTGTAACATCTTCGTCATTAGCAGCACGCGGCTGCAAATGCTCCCCCTTATTCAGGCGAGCGCCGCCGCCACAACCGCCGCGCGCAGTTCCGCGATGCCTTCATTCTTCTCGCTGCTGGTGGACAGCAGCAGTGGGTGGGCCGCCGCATGTTTGCGGGCTTCTTCCGCCACAGTCGCCAATGTGGCGGCCAATTGGGTGGGTTTAATCTTGTCCGCCTTGGTCAGCACCAGCTGATAGGAAACGGCGGATGTATCCATCAGCGCCATAATCTCCCGATCCACCGGCTTCAGCCCGTGGCGGCTGTCGATCAGCACCAATACCCGTTTCAGCGTCGGCCGGCCGCGCAGATAGTCGCCGATCAGCAGCGCCCATTGCCGCACCACATCCTTGGGCGCCTCGGCATAGCCATAGCCCGGCATGTCCACCAGCCGCAGGATGGTGGGCTTGCCGACTTCGAACAGGTTCAGCTCCTGCGTCCGCCCCGGCGTGTTGGAGGTGCGGGCCAGCCCGTTGCGCCCGGTGAGCGCGTTCAGCAGCGAGGATTTACCGACGTTGGAACGGCCGGCAAAGGCCACCTCCGGCACGGTGGCCGGCGGCAGGAACTCAAGCTTGGGGGCCGAAAGCAGAAACTCCACCGGCCCGGCGAACAGCCGGCGCGCCGCCTCGATCGGGTCTGCTTCCCTCATTTTGCGGGTGCCGGGGCCGGCACCGGATGCTTGCGCAGCAGAAACCATTGCTGCGCGATGGAGATCAGATTGTTGACGATCCAGTAAATCTGAAGACCGGCCGCGAACGGCGCCATCATCACCATGAAAATCCAGGGCATGATGGAGAAGACCTTGGCCTGAATTTCATCCATCGGCTGCGGGTTCAGCTTGAACTGTGCCCACATGGTGACGCCCAGGATGATGGGAAGGATGCCCAGCGCAATAACCGATGGCGGGGTCCAGTCTATCAGGCCGAACAGATTAAGCGGCGTCAAAGGATCGGGCGCAGACAGATCCTTGATCCACAGGAATCCGGGCTGATGCCGAACTTCGGTGGAGATCAGCAGCACCTTGTAGAGCGCATAGAAAATCGGAATTTGCAGCACGATCGGCAGGCAGCCAGCCAGCGGATTGATTTTTTCCTTCTTGTACAGCTCCATCAACTCGGCCTGTTGCTTGGCCTTGTCGTCCTTGTATTTTTCCTGCAACTCTTTCATCTTCGGCGCGAAAATGCGCATTTTGGCCATGCTCGCATATTGCTTGTTGGCAATCGGGAACAGGATGGCGCGGACGATGAGCGTAAGCCCGACGATGGCGGCGGCATAATTGCCGAACATGCCATAGAGCCATTGCAGCACCCCGAAGATCGGCTGGGCGATGAACCAGAACCAGCCCCAGGCGATGGCGCGGTCGAACAGCGGCACGCCAAAATCGTCGCGCACGGCATTCAGCAGCCGGGCTTCCTTGGCGCCGGCATAGAGGCGCGACGTGTCGATGCTGGTGGTGCCGGGCGCAATCATGATGGCGGGCTTCAGCCAGTCCGTCTGATAGCGGTTGCCGTCCGACGCGGTGAAGCGCGCCTCGATCGCGGCCTTCTGGTTGGGAATCAGCGCCGCCAGCCAATGCTTGTCGGTGATGCCGAGCCACCCGCCGGTGGAGGTGAAGGTCAGCGGGCCATCATCGCGCAGCTTGTCATAATTGATGTCGCCCTCTTTCAGCGTGCCGTCCAGCACGGCAATCGGCCCGACATGCAGGTTGAAGCTGTTCACATCCTTGCCGCGCCCGGTGCGGTTTACATAGGCGAAGCTGCGCAGATTGACGGTGGTGGTGCCAAGATTGGTGACGCGATCGGTGATGGTGAACAGGAAATTCTCGTCCACCGAGACGACCAGTTCAAAGCGGATGTTCGCCGGGCTGCTCCAGCTGAGCGTGACCGGCTTGCCGGGCGAGAGCATCGGGGCCGAAGCCGTCCACAGCGCATCCACCGGCGGCGCGCCCGCACCCACCCAGCCATGGCCGGCGAAATAGGCGTTGCGCGCGCCGGACGGCGCAAACAGCCGCACCGGAGCGCCATTCAGCGCGGTCATGTGATCCCGCAGAATGAGATCATCCAGACGCGCGCCGACCAGATTGATGGAGCCTTCCAGACGCGGCGTTTCGATCCGCACGCGCTGTGTGGCGCCCAGCACCTGCGGCAGCGACTTTGCAACCGGCACCGCGCCGCTGGCGGGCGCGGGCTGGCCCGGCAGCGACACATCGCCCGCCGGGGCGCTCTGCGGCACGACCGGCTTCGGCGCGGGGAAGAAGCGTTCCGACACGAAGCTCCAGCCGAAGAGGACAATCGCCGAGAGGACGACCGCGAGGATCAGGTTGCGGTTTTCAGTGGTCATGCGCCATTTCTTGCTTTGTCTGGTCTGGCCGCTCGCGCGGGCAGCAGGGTGAAACGGGTTGGAACGGGATCATGGCCGCAGCCACCCCAGGGGTGACAACGGCCCAGCCGCAGGATGGTAAGCCACAGGCCCGCGAAGGCCCCGTGCCGCCTTACAGCCTCTATGCCATAGTGGGAACAGCTGGGCGTGAACCGGCAGGATGGCGGCAGCAGAAGCGAGAAGCTGAGCTGCCACAGCCGGAACAGGCCGGCCAGCGCGCGGGCGAACAGGCCGGGCCGGTTCATGCGGGGGATTCGGTTTTGCGCGCCGCGCGCGCTGGATCGGTTTTGCGCGCGGCGCGCGCTGGATCGGTTTTGCGCGCTTCGCGCGCCGGGTCTGATTTGCGCGCGGCGCGCGCGGGGTCTGATTTGCGCGCGGCGCGCGCGAGGGCGTCGCGGGCATCCGCCAGCAGGGCGGCATAGGGCCGCTCGGCCGGCAGCGCACGGGCGATAAAAATATGGTCTGCCGCCAGCGGTTTTGCGTCTGCCAGTGCGGCGCGGGCCACTTCGCGCAGCCGGCGGCGGGCCCGGTTGCGGGCCACCGCATTACCCACCTTGCGACTGGTGGTGAAGCCCAGGCGCGGCTGGCCGGCGCTGTTCGGGGAAACCAGCAGGATGAAGGCCGGCGTCACCACCCGCGCGCCGCTGTTGGCGGCCAGAAAATCCTGCCGCTTCTTCACACGCGCCAGGGTCTGCGCCGGCGACGCCATCGGCGCAGGCTCCGGCGCAGGCACAGGCACAGGCACAGGCTCTGGCACAAACGCAAGCGAAGCGCCGGGCCCTTCGGCCTGACGCTCTGCGCTGCTGGGCGAATCAACCGGCATGGGGCGCGGCTTCACGGCCGCGACCGGATCAGGCCGAAAGGACCTTGCGGCCGCGGGCGCGACGACGGGCCAGAACCTTGCGGCCACCCGGCGTTTCCATGCGGGAGCGAAAGCCGTGGCGGCGTTTGCGAACCAGCCGCGACGGCTGATAGGTGCGCTTCATCGTCAGATCCTCAAAATTAACAACTGCACCCGGCCAGAAACAGAAGGAATCGGGCCGGACAAGAGCGGGTTGCCATAGCGAGCAGTGGCCGGAAGGTCAATGCCGGGCCGGTTGCACGCCCCCACGCCGGCACTTTGGCCTTTTGCGTGCGCCGGTTTCCGATGCTAACGAGCGCCGCATGACACAGTTTGACCTTACCGACGATCAGCTGGCCATCCGGGAGATGGCCGAGCGCTTCACCGCGAGTGAAATCACGCCATTCGCCGCCCGCTGGGACGAGGAGAGCGCCTTTCCGCGCGCCCTGTTGCAAAAGGCCGGCGCGCTGGGCTTTGGGGCCATTTATGTGAGCGAAGCCTCCGGCGGCATCGGGCTGGGCCGGATGGAATCGGCGCTGATCATGGAAGCCATGGCCTATGGCTGCCCGTCGACCAGCGCCTTCATCTCCATCCATAATATGGCGAGTTGGATGATCGACTGTTTCGGCAGCGATGCCGTGAAGGCGAAATTTCTGCCCGCGCTCGTGCCGATGGACCATGTGGCCAGCTATTGTCTGACCGAGCCCGGCGCCGGCTCTGACGCTGCCTCCATGAAAACCACGGCCGTGCGGGACGGGGATTATTTTGTGGTGACGGGCAGCAAGGCCTTTATCTCCGGCGGCGGCGCGAACGACATCTATGTCACCATGGTCCGCACCGGCGGGCCGGGGGCGGCGGGCGTTTCCTGTCTGGTGATCGAAAAAGACCGGCCCGGCCTGTCCTTTGGTGCCAATGAGCGCAAACTGGGCTGGCGTTCGCAACCCACCGCGCTGGTGCATTTCGACGCGGTGCGCGTGCCGGTGGAGAATCTGGTGGGGGCCGAAGGTCAGGGCTTCCGCATCGCCATGGCCGGGCTGGATGGCGGACGGCTCAACATCGGCGCCTGCTCGCTGGGCGGCGCGCAGCGGGCCATCGATGAGACGCTGAATTATGTGCGGGACCGGCGGCAATTCGGCAAGGCGATCGCCGACTTCCAGAACACCCAGTTCCAGCTTGCCGACATGGAGACGGAATTGCAGGCGGCGCGCGCGCTGCTGTATCTGGCCGCCGCCAAGGTGACGGCCGGTGCGCCGGACAAGACCAAATTTGCCGCCATGGCGAAAAGGCTGGCGACCGATACCGGCAGCGCCGTGGTGGACCGGGCGCTGCAACTGCATGGCGGCTATGGCTATCTGATGGATTATCCCATCGAGCGGCTGTGGCGCGATCTGCGCGTGCACCGGATATTGGAGGGGACCAATGAGATTATGCGGGTGATCACCGCGCGGGAGATGTTGCGGGAGGGGAATTGAGGGTTGGGTGGGGTTTGGGGGGGGTTTGTGGGGCGCCTTGCCTATGGGGATGGCCCCCACCCCCGGCCCCTCCCCTGAAGGGGAGGGGAGCGTGTTGCGCTATTGTTCTCGCCGATGCGCTGCCAGTTGCGTGAAGGCGTCAGACAGGACGCTGTCTACGGCGGGGGCGAACTGGCCGATGGCGGGGCCGGAAACGCGGTAGGTGAGGCTGATTTTCGTGCCGGTGCCGTCCGGGGCCAGCGCCAGATCCATAATGGCGGTGACGGGCATGGCCTGGAGCGGGCCGAAGGCACCGTCCAGCCGCAGCAGCCGCTCGGTGCGTGCCTGCAACACCGTGGCGTGCAGCACCTCGCCGCCGGCCCATTTCTCCCGCAGCGCGCCGCCGGCCACCGGGTTCAGGCTGAGATTGGCGGCGCTGCCGCTGTAGCTGTGCGCGGCGGGCCACCAGCCCTGCCAGTCCAGCAGGGCGCGCCACATGGCGGCGGGCGGCACATTGGCGGTGCTTTTGTGCACGACAGTGAAGCCATCCGGCGCGTTCGCCGTCACCTCGGCCAAGGCTGGTGCGGCCAGCGCCAGCAGCGCCGCGGCTGTCAGGCGGCGATATGTCCTGTCCATGCTCCGGCCCTTCCAAGAGACGCCGGCAGCGGCCGGCCGATGATGGGTTCAAACCAGTAGTTGGCGGCGATCAGCGCGTCGAGATCAAGGCCGGTTTCGACGCCGGACCGGTCCAGCATATAGACCAGATCCTCGGTGGCGATATTGCCGGTGGCCTTGGGTGCAAAGGGGCAGCCGCCGAGGCCGCCAAGGCTGGAATCGAGCGTGCGGACGCCGGCCTGAAAGGCTGCCCAGGCGTTGGCGATGCCGGTGCCGCGCGTGTTGTGGAAATGGGCGCGCAACGCAACGCCGGGCGCGGCCTCTGCCACCATCCCGAACAGGTCGGCCACCTGTTGTGGCACGCCGACGCCGATGGTGTCGCCGAGCGCGATTTCCGCCGCGCCGGCCTCTGCCATGCGCCGCGCCAGTTCAACCACGCGCGCGGCCGGCACATGGCCTTCGAACGGGCAGCCGAAGGCGGCGGTGATCGTAACCTGCGGGAACAGGCCGCCTTCGCGCGCCAGCCGCAGCATTTCGCTGTTTTCGCGGATGCCCTCGGCGATGGTCTGCCCCTGATTGCGCTGGCCGAATGTGTCGGAGGCGACGATCACGCAGCCGGCCTCGTCCACCCCGCGCGCGCCGGCTTCACGGCTGGCGAGCGCGCGCAGCACGCCGCGCTTGTTGAGGCAAAGACCGATGTAGCGGACGTCGGCCCGGTTGGGGAGCGCGGCGATCACCGCCTCTGCGTCTGCCATCTGCGGCACGCGGGCCGGGTTCACGAAGCTCGCCACCTCGATGCGGCGGGCCCCGGCGGCGATGCAGCGGTTGATGAGCGCCAGCTTTTCCGGCGTGGAAACCGGGCGCGCCTCGTTTTGCAGGCCGTCCCGCGCGCCGACCTCGACAATTTCCACATATTCCGTCATCGCAAGGCTTCCCCGACAGGTGAACCGCACCAATCATACAGGCTATAAGGTGCGCGGCGGATGGCCACAAGCAGGCCCGAACGGAAGGATAAAGGATGGCTGAGGGTGCGCTGGACGGATTGCGGCTGATCGAAATGGGGCAACTGATTGCCGGGCCGTTCTGCGGGCAGCTGATGGCCGATCATGGCGCGGAGGTGATCAAGATCGAGGCACCGGGGCGGCCGGGTGACGCCAATGCGGGCGATCCGATGCGGCAGTGGGGGCAGGGAATGCCGGTGTGGTTCCCGATTCTGGGGCGCAACAAGAAGGTGATCACGCTGAATTTGCGTGACCCGCGCGGACAGGAGATTTTGCGGCAACTGGCGGCCAAATCAGACTTTCTGCTGGAAAATTTCCGGCCCGGCACGCTGGAGAAGTGGAAGCTGGGCTGGACAGAGCTTTCGGCGATCAACCCCGGCCTCATCATGATCCGCGTGTCCGGCTATGGGCAGACGGGGCCTTATGCGCCGCGCGCGGGCTATGGCTCCATCGGGGAGGCGATGGGGGGCATCCGCAATCTGGCGGGCGACCCCTCCTCACCGCCGTCGCGCGTGGGGCTTTCAATCGGCGACAGCCTGGCGGCCTGCTTTGCCTGCATGGGGGCGCTGATGGCGCTTCATCACCGCAACCGGACGGGCGAGGGGCAGGTGGTGGACAGCGCCATCTATGAATCGGTGCTGGCGATGATGGAGTCGACCGTGCCGGAATATAGTGTTGGCGGGCATGTGCGGGAGCGGACCGGCTCTATCCTGCCGGGGCTGGCGCCGTCGAACGTCTATCCCTGCACCGATGGCGATGTGCTGATCGGGGCCAATCAGAACAGTGTGTTCGGCCGGCTGGCCGAGGCGATGGGGCAGCCGGAGCTGGCGAGCGACGCGCGCTATGCCACGCATCGGGCGCGCGGCGAACGGCAGGCGGAGCTGGATGCCATCATCGCGGGATGGACGCGAACGATGACGGTGGACGCGGTGCTGGCGCTGATGGAGGAGCATGGGGTGCCCGCCGGGCGCATCTTCAAGGCGCCGGACATGATGAGCGATCCGCATTTCGCGGCGCGCGAGGCGCTGGTGCAGGTGCCGCATCCGGCGTTCCGCAATCTGGTGATGCAGAATGTGTTTCCGAAACTTTCCGCCACGCCGGGCAAGGTGAACTGGCCCGGCCCGCCGCTGGGCGCGCATAATGACGAGATTTACCGCGACCTGCTGGGGCTGCCGGACGATGATATGGCAGCCCTGCGGCAGGAGGGGGTGATCTAAATGCTGAGCGCCGACCACCTGGTGCGGCAGCTGGCCGGGCTGGCCGGCATCGGGGCGGACGCGCCGCTGGCGGTTGCGGTGTCGGGCGGCGCGGATTCGCTGGCGCTGCTGCGGCTGGCGCATGCGGCCTTTGGGGCGCGGGTGCATGTGCTGAGCGTTGATCATGGGCTGCGGGCGTCGGCGGCGGACGAATGCGCGATGGTGGCCGGCATCGCCGCCGGGCTGGGGCTACGCCATGCCACGCTGCATCCTGCCGCACCAATCGCGCCGGCCAATGTGCAGGATGGGGCGCGGCGCGCACGCTATCAGGCGATGGCGGGCTGGTGTGTGGCCAATGGCGTGCCATATCTGCTGACCGCGCACCATGCGGACGATCAGGCGGAAACGCTGCTGATGCGGCTGGCGCGGGGCAGCGGGCCTGGCGGATTGTCGGGGATTCGGGCGGTTGTGCATCTGCATGGTGTGCAGGTGTTGCGGCCGCTGCTGGGCACGCCGCGCGCGGCGCTGCATATGGTGCTGGAGGGCAGCGGCTGGGTGCCGGTGGACGACCCGTCCAACGCCGATCCCCGGTTCGACCGCACCGCGGCCCGCGCCCTGCTGGCCGCCACCGGCTGGCTTCAGCCGGAACGGCTCGCTGCTGCCGCCGCCAATCTGTGCAGCGCGAACGAAGCGCTGGACTGGGCGGCGGCGCGCGCCTGGGCCAGCCGCGCCGTGCCGCTGGATGCCGGCTGGCGCATCGACGCTGCGGCCCTGCCCCGTGCGCTGCAACATGCGCTGCTGATCCGCGCGCTGGCGGAACTGGGCACCCCCGCGCCCGATGGGCCGGCGGCCGATCGCCTGCTAACCCGCCTGCTGGCCGGCGGCGGCGGCACGCTGGGCAATGCGCGCGCCACCGCCGCCAAGGGAGACTGGCTGATCCGCCCTGCCCCGCCGCGCGCTGCCGTGCGGTGATTTTCGCCTGCATGCCCGCTTGGGTGGTCTCCTTGAATCGCCACCTGATGTCGTCGCTTATTTCTTCGCCTTATTTCTTCGCCTTATTTCGTCGCCCCGTGCTTGACACGGGGCCGGGCTTCTTCTCGCCCCGTCTTGCAGAAGCAAGCCTTGCCCCGTGTCAAGCACGGGGTGACGAGGCGGATTTAACGGGAAGCATCAGGCGGAAATCATCGGGGTCCGTTCTTTAACGCCGCGATACTATCGCGTGTCAGCGCGAAGCCGTTGAAGCCCGCGCCTTCGCCATCAAAGCCCCGCCGCACCATCAGCTGTTCGGACGGCATGATGACCACCTTCCCGTCGTTCAGGTGCAGCAGCGCCGGCAACCTGGCTAGAAATACAGTCCGTCCTGCGGGATGGGGCTTGTGCCGGTGAGTTGCCGATGCTTGCGGATGGCGTAGCGATCGGTCATGCCCGCCACATAGTCGCCGGTGATGCGTTGCGGCCATGGTGCTTCGCCGGTCTGTGCGGCGCATTGTTCGGCCCAGCGTTCGGGCAGCCGCCCCGGATCGTCGGCAAAAATCGTGAACAGCTCTGTCACCACCTGTTCGGCCGGCGCCCGCAGCCGCTGCACGCTGGCATGGGTATACATCGCCCGCCGGAAAAAGGCCCGCAACGGTGCCATATCGGCCAGCATCGCCGCGCCGAACTCCGCCGTCGGCCGGCCGGCATGGCGGATGTCCGCCGCGCTTCCCGGCTGCTGTTCGGCCAGCCGGGCGCGGGTTTCGGCCAGCAGGCTTTCCACCATCACGCCGATCAGATCGCGCACCAGTTGCGGCCGCAGCCGTGAGCGCCGCGTCTCGCCCGGCCAGCGCGCCTGAATATCGCGCCACAGCCCGTCCACCAGCGGCACCGCGGCGCAGGCTTCGTCCAGATCAAACAGCCCGGCGCGCAGCCCGTCGTCCAGATCATGCGCATTATAGGCGATGTCGTCCGACAGCGCCGCCACCTGCGCCTCCAGCCCGGCGTGGCTTGTCAGCTCCAGATCAAAGGCCGCATTCACCGCCGCCAGCGCCCAGCCGGGGTTGGGCACCGGGCCATTATGCTTTGCCAGCCCCTCCAGCACCTCCCAGCTTGGGTTCAGCCCGTCATGATCGGGGGTGCGGTTTTCCAGCAGCGTCAATATCCGCACGGCATGGCCGTTGTGATCAAAGCCGCCATAGGGTGCCATCGCGCGCGTCAGCGCATCCTCGCCGGAATGGCCAAAGGGCGGGTGGCCCAGATCATGGCTGAGCGCCACCACCTCGGTCAGATCCTCGTTCAGCCCCAGCACGCGGGCGATGGTGCGGGCGATCTGCGCCACCTCCAGGCTGTGGGTGAGGCGCACGCGGAAATGATCGCCATCGGGCGCGACGAACACCTGGGTTTTATAGCGCAGCCGGCGAAAGGCGGTGCAGTGGATCAGCCGGTCCCGGTCACGCGCAAAGGCGCTGCGGATCGGGCTTTCAGCTTCCGCGAACAGGCGCCCCCGGCTGTGTTCCGGGTTGGTGGCAAAGGGCGCCTTCATGCCATCATCAGCGGCCGATCGCGCCCGCCGCCCGCAGCGCCGCGATGCGATCGGGCGTATAGCCGATGCCGGCCAGCACCGCATCGGTATCCGCGCCATTCATCGGCGCCGGCAGCGGCACATCGGTTTGCGTGTGCGAATAGCGCGGCACGGGCATCGGCTGCGTCATGCCGCCGATGTCGGCAAAGGTGCCGCGCGCCACATTGTGCGGATGCGCCGGCGCCTCTGCCATGGAGAGCACGGGCGCATAGCAGACATCGGTTTGCGCCAGCAGCGCATCCCAATGCGCGCGCGGCTGCCCGCGGAACAGCGCGCGCAGCTTTTCCTTCAGCGCCGGCCAGTTGCGGCTGTCCATCTGCGCGTCGAACGCTGGATCCGCATCCAGCCCCGTCAGCTTGCGCAGCAGCGCATAGAATTGCGGTTCGATGGAGCCGATCGAGATATACAGCCCGTCTGCGCATTCGAACGTGTCATAGAAATGCGCTCCGGTATCCAGCATGTTGGTGCCGCGATTGTCTGTCCATATACCCATGCCGCGAAAGCCCCAGATCATGCCCATCAGCAGCGCGGTGCCATCGGTCATCGCCGAATCGATCACCTGGCCCTGGCCGGTGCG
>DITZ01000026.1:0-6225 GCA_002422985.1 Sphingomonadales bacterium UBA6171 | reverse complement strand
GCGCGATATAGTTGATGTCGTGGCCGGCGGCGGGCGCATAGGGGCCGGTCTGCCCCCAGCCGGTCATCCGGCCGTACACCAGCTTTGGATTGTCAGCCAGCAATATGTCCGGCCCCAGCCCCAGCCGCTCCATCACGCCGGGCCGCAGCCCTTCGATCAGGCCATCGGCGGATTGTATCAGATCGCGCGCCGTGGCGACGCCTTCGGGGGATTTCAGGTCCACCACCACCGATTTGCGGCTGCGCCCCAGCACCGGTTCGGGCGTGCCACGGCCTGGCCGGTCCACGCGGATCACTTCCGCGCCATGATCGGCCAGCATCATGCCGGCGAACGGCCCCGGCCCGATGCCGGCCATCTCGACGATCCTGATGCCCTGAAGCGGTCCTGCCATTGCTGTTCTCCCCGAATGATAGGCCGGTTGCTTGAAGCGGCCGCGCCCTCTGGTCAAGGCATAGGCAGCCTGTCGAAATGGCGGGTTCAGCCGCGCCCGCGATAGGGCGGCACACCCTGATCGGGCAGCCACAAGCCTTCCGGCGGCGGGCCGGATTGCCAGAACACATCGATCGGCATGCCGCCGCGCGGATACCAATAGCCGCCGATGCGCAGCCAGTGCGGCTGCATTTCGGCAAACAGTCGCAGGCCGATGCCGACGGTGCAGGCTTCATGAAAGCCGGCATGGTTGCGGAAGGCGCCCAGGAACAGCTTCAGCGCCTTGGATTCGACGATGGCGGCGTTCGGCGCATAATCAATCACCAGATGCGCAAAATCCGGCTGGCCGGTGACTGGGCAGAGCGCGGTGAATTCGGGTGCGACAAAGCGCACGAGATAGAGGGTGCCGGGGTGCGGATTGGGCGGATAATCCAGCACGGCATCATCGGGCGAGGCCGGAAGCGCGGACGATTGTCCCAGATGGGCGGGGGTAAAGCTCATCCCCGCCTGATAGCGCATAGGCTCTTGAAGTGAAGCCCCCACGCTGCTAACGCCCGCAGCCTTGCTGGTACGCCGCTTTAGCTCAGCCGGTAGAGCACATCATTCGTAATGATGGGGTCAGGTGTTCGAGTCACCTAAGCGGCACCAGTTTTTCAGTGACTTGGGAGACTTCTGGCAGGGGTCGTCATTTCATACCCCGGCATATTTTCGCCAAAGCGCTGGAAATCCGGCTGTTTGCTATCTTGTCGGCATGATTTGGCAATCCGCCTTCGCTCGTGCCCCGGATTTTGAGCGAAGGAGGGGGTGCCCCACCGGGGGGAGGGGTGAAATCGCATCGACCTAGCGTCGTTAGAAATCGGCCTCTTGCGGGACTGAAAATTTTGAAAAATTCAGGGCACGATTGGCCATCAAACCGGCTTTGCCTTGGCTGTCGTTTCATCCATCAACGCAAAGTTGCGTTCGGTTGGCATACCGAACAGGCAATCGCCCCCGCTGGCCTCGGCCCATATGGCCCCGTCGTGGAGCATGGCGACGAAATCGGGACAGAATTTCTGCTGGGAAATCTATCGCCGAATTCCATTTTCTGAAGAAAACCCCCATATGCCTGACCCGCGCCGCTGCGCCTCCCTCCCGGCGGGGAAAGACGGTGGACGCCTCAGTAGGTCACGGTGACAATGATTGTGTCGGCATAGGCACCCGGCGCCGGTGTCGTTTGCGCTGGTACCCGGCCATAACTGGTGTTGGCCTGTATGCTGCCGGTGCCGCTGCCCGTCATCGTGAATGTCCCGGAGGTGCCGTCGCCCCAGACCTCCGTGCGGCCGGCATTGCGATAGATGGTGTAGTCAAGCCTCGCTCCGGCGGGACCGGTCATTCGGCGCAAGGCGATCGTTCCGCCAACACCATTTCCTGCGCCAAGCGCCGCTGCCCATGCCGTACCGGGCGTGCAGCGGATATCGACACTGTTCGTGGCATCGACATTGGCGCTGAGCACGCCCTCGCTCCCGAAATCGAGCGACGTGGCCGAGACGAGGCAGTTGCTCGCCACCATCGCGCTTACCGTGAAGCTTGTGTTTGATGATCGATTGAGGTTGGACCGGCAGGGAGGGCAGCTGCCACTGGAAGGGCAATATTGATAACGCAGCTGCGCGTGAGTCCCGGAATAGTTTGACTGATAGAGCCCGGGAAGTGCGGCAGACTGCCCGCCGAACAGCCGGCCATAGATGGTCGCGGAAAGCGATCCCGTCCCGGATGCATTGAGTGTCAGCGTGAGGGCCGGCGGGACGGGCGGATCAGCGAACAGGTCCGAGCCCCAGATCGTGCCGCCCCAGGAACCAGAATAAAGCTGATAACTCAATACATTACTGACATTCAGAAGCCGGCGATTCGACTCGGTAAGACCGCCGGATCCGCAATTGAGGTTGGGACAGAGCCGGATCGTCCGCCCCTTGCTACCGGAGCAGTTGATCGTGGCCGTTCCGGCGATATCATCGGGCACACCCGAGAGCGTATCTACAGTTTCGAAGTTAATGCCGCCGGGGATGCTCCAGTTACAGGTCTGTCCGCTGGACACGGACGGCGCGCAGAGCATGGCTGCCGCGAACAAGCCTGACAGGCCTGTGGGTCTTCCTCTCATCGGCAGACAATATTGCGGATGACGACCTGTTCGCCGCGCCTCGGCGTGTAACCGAACTCCGCACGGCAGGAGCCGCCGTCCGGCCCGACGATCTCCACTTTGTTCCGGGCGTCAAGGCCGCGAATATAGGCCTGGCCATCATAACCGACGACGAAGCTTTGATCCGCTTCCTCGACGCGGCCCTCCGAGCTCATTTCCAGCGGCGTGCCCGCGCTATCGACGAAAGTGACAAGCGCTGCCCGCGGGTCTTCCGAGACGCCGAAGTCCACGACCACGCCGCTGCGGTCCGCCGGCACGACGATCTTGCGCACGCTTGCCACCTCGGCGTCCACGGGCAGGTTGGTCGGGTCGATCGAGAGCAGGTTCTTCTGGTAGGAGTATAAATAGGGCACGAGCAGCAGACCGCGGCTGCCGCTCACCCCGACCGGCCGGTTTTCGTGCCTGACAGGCACCTTGGGGGCACCCACGTCAACGACCGCGAAGGCATCATTGATGCGATCGGCGAAGAAGACTCCGCCGCCGGCTGTGGCAATCGACCCGTCGAGCTGCGCCGTGGCGCGCCTGCTTCCGCCGACCTGCTGCACCGTGCCTTCGATCCGGCCGAAGGAAGCGTGATAGCTGGCGGCGGCAAGGCGGTCGGGATCGCGCCCCTCGGCGAGGTGAACGCGCCATCCCCAGCTGCCGATCTCCCGCTGCTCGGATTTGCTGGCCTCCGCGACAAATCTCCGGCCCTGTCGCGGACCGCTTTCCACCCCGCCAGAGGCGGTGATGTTGCGGCCGAGAGGCACGGAAATGCCGGCGAAGAGGCCGTAGCTGCGCTTTTCGTCAAAGTCCTTGAAGGCGGAGACATGGATTGTGCTGTCACCAGGGAAACTGCCGCTCCAGAAGGCGCTGGCGGTCTGGTTTCGCTCTCCTGTGGCACTTTCCTGCAGGGTATAGGTAAGGCTGAGGCTCGAGCGGGCGAACGGCAATGGCATGCCCAGCGTCACCTGGTCCTGGGCTTTGGGCATCCGCGCGTCCGCGAAGGGCAGGCACCTCGGACAGGCCTCGTCCACCGGCAGCGGGGCGGGGGCGGCTGTGACCGAGGCAAGATCCTCATATTGGTCGAACGTGCGCTGGCTGCGGAGATAAAGCGACAGGCCGAGGTAGCTCAGTTCGAGCGAAGCGTTCACAAAGGCTCCGGTGCGCTCCCGGGAATGGCTGCCGGCTGCGGCCAATGATGCGACCCCGAGCGTCCCCAGTGAAAATGCAGCCCCGCTGCCGCCATTCACAAGGCCGCTGCCGCCCTCGGCATGGGCTTCCAGGGTCAGCCGGTCGGAAAGCCCGTACCGCAGGCTGGCGGAGCCGAGGAGACCGCGGCCATAGTCGTTCGAGCGGGCACCAAAGGAGCGGCGCGCAAAACCGGCCTCGGCCGAAAAGCTGTAGAGGCCCCGGCGAAGGAGCTGGTTGGATGTATAGAAAGGCAGAATGGTGACCGTCTCCCGGCCGAGCGCATCACGCACCACCACGCGGGCGGTCCCCGCCCCGGTGACGATGGGCAGGTTGGTGATCTCATAGGGCCCGGCAGGAATCTCGCCCGCGAAGGCTCTCATGTTCCGGGTGTAGATTTCCAGCGTCGATGGGACAGCGGCACTGCCCGATATCTGGGGGACAGGCAGCGTGATGAGATCGGGACGCAGGGCGAAATTGCGCTGGGCCTGAACCCCGCCAAGCCGGATCGGGCGCGTCCAGTCCAGGCCACCCGATATCAGGTCGCCCGCGCGATAAGTGACGAGCCGGTGCATGTCGGAATAGGAGTAGGTCGTTTCCAGGCGTGTCAGGGCGCGTCGACCAGTCGGCCCCGGCGTGGATATCATCGACTGGCTGAGCACCCCGTATGGACTGAATATCCGGCCATCCAACGCGGCGGAAAAGCTATCGAAGCCGGACAGGAAGGATTCGCCGTCGAAAGCGTTGAACAGAGTATAATTGAGCACGCCGCCATAGCTTGCCTGCGGCCTGCCGAACTCGCGCGGCTGAGGCGAGCCAAGGTCGAGAATCCGGGGGAGGCGCGCTTCGTCGCTCGCCGTGATCCGGACGACCTGCGCGGCGTCATCGACGTGACAGGCGACACCCGGCAAGCGATCGAGGACGACGCGGCCGTCCGGCCCGATTGCTTCCTCGACCAGCCTGAGGCCGATCGCGCGCAAGTCTTCAGGGCGCATGGTGAGAGAAGCGTCGCACCGTTGCCGGAAGCTGCTGATGAGGTTGACCGGCGCATCGTTGATGAGCACCTCGAGTTGCAGGTCGCGTTCGCCTTCCCTCGCTTGGCCGGCTGCTTCGGGCAGCCGGAGGTCCGGGATAGTCTGACCATCCGCACGACCGGTTGATGCGGCCAGGATCAGGAGAATAGCGATGGCCTCCTTAATGCTGGGGCTGCATCGCCGCCGGCGCATCGATCCGGCCCGTGTCGCTGTCGGCCGAGAGCATCACGGAGCCACCCGACCAGCCGCCGCTGACCGGGAAAGACCATTGTACACTCGACCCGCCCAGGACATAGCCGACAAGCCCGGAGCGAAGCATCACGCTTCGCCCGGTGCTGTCCCGCATCTGCAGATTCGCGACCCGCAGATGCCGCCGGCCGGCGTTGGTTGCGGTCACCGTCACGGCATCGCCGTGCGGGTGCACGGTCCAGCGCACCTGGGGCGGTGCGGCTTGCGTGCTGTGGAAGAACAGCGGCACCGAAAAGCGCAGGACGAAATTGACCGCTTGGGCGCGCCGCCGGGACGGATCCGGAAGCTCGTCGACGACGACTCGATAGGCTTCCTCGTCGGCGACGGGGCTTTTGTCGACACGTACCACGCGCACCATATAGTCGGCATTTGGCTTGATCGTTGCGATTGGCGGACTGACGACAACCCCGGTGACCGGTTCGAGCCGATCCGCCCCGTCCTTCTGACTCCAGCGGAACACCCGAATTTGCGCGTTAAGCGGGCGATCACCCTCATTGCGCAGGAGAAGGCTGGCGGCCGCTTGCGGAGCCGCCAGTTCGAGCGTCGTCGGCGCGACGCGCAGTGACACAGCCTGGCCGGGAACGGCAAGAAGCAAAGCTGCCAGGATGAGACCATTTCGGCAGAAAGCCCGCGACGTCATAGGCCATACCTTTCAAAGAATGAGACTGACTATGATCGCGTCAAAAGGTGAGGCTGACGGTGATCAGGTCAGTATAGGGATCGGGTTCCGGTGTCGTCTGCGCCGGCACACGGCCATATCCTGTCCAGGGCTGGGTCGTGCCATTGCCAGTTCCCGCCTGGGTGGAGCTGCCGCCGGTTCCGTCGCACCACACCGTGGTCCGCGCCGCGGTCGTGTATATCGAGTAAGTGACCGTTCCAGTCGGGCCGACCATGAGCCGGCTCGCGCATGTCGCGCCCGTGCCGGTTCCGGCGTCAAGAGCAAGCGTGTAGGGCGTGCCGTTGGTGCAGCGAACGTTGATCAAGTTTGTGGAATCGACGTTGGTGTTGAGGACGCCTTCGGTGCCGAAGTCCAGATCGGTCATCGACACGATCTCACATTCCGGCTGAATCGTGATTCGGACGTTAAAAGTGCCGGTGACGGTCGTTTGCGCGACGGCATTTGCCGGAATCAAGCCGGCAAGCAAGGTGACGTGACCCCCTGAAACTCCT
>DITZ01000011.1 GCA_002422985.1 Sphingomonadales bacterium UBA6171 | reverse complement strand
TCGGCACCGGCGGCAAAGGCCTTCTCGCTGCCCGTCAGCACCAGACAGCCCTGGCTGCGGTCAGCGTCAAACGCCGCGAACGCCCGCAGCAACTCATCCAGCACCTGATTGTTGAGCGCATTGAGCGCCTGCGGCCGGTTGAGCGTCACCAGCGTGACCCCCCCCTGCTGCTCGGTCAGAAGCGTTTCATAGGCCATGCAAAAATCCCTCATTCCTGATGGCGGCTTGTCCGGATGCCATAGCATCAGTCAAGTGCCCGGCAAACCGCGACATGATCGGGTTCACCCCATGGTCGGGATGACAAAGGCATTGCCGCCATCCACCGAGCCATCCGGCCAGCGGGCGGTGACGGTTTTCACCTTGGTCCAGAAACGCACGCCTTCCGGGCCATGCTGGTTATGATCAGCAAAGGCCGAGCGCTTCCAGCCGCCAAAGCTGTGATAGGCGACCGGCACGGGGATCGGCACATTGATGCCCACCATGCCCACATTCACCCGCGCCGCAAACTCCCGCGCCGCATGGCCATTGCGGGTAAAGATGGCGACGCCATTGCCATATTGATGCTTGCTGGGCAGCGACAGCGCCTCCTCGAAGCTCTCCGCCCGAACGATCTGCAACACCGGGCCGAAGATTTCCTCGTGATAGCTCGCCATATCGGTCGTCACATGGTCGATCAGCGTCGGGCCGACGAAAAAGCCCCCCTCATGGCCCTGCAAGGCAAAGCCCCGGCCATCGACCACCAGTTCCGCGCCCTCGTCCACCGCCGTCTGAATCCAGCCCTCGATCCGCGCCTTGTGCACGGCGGTCACCACCGGGCCATAGGCCGCATCCGCGTCGGTGGAGACACCCACCCGCATGGCGGCAATGGCTTTCACCATACGCTCCCGAATGGCGTCTGCCGTCGCCGCGCCCACGGCCACCACCACCGGCAGGGCCATGCAGCGCTCGCCGGCCGAACCATAAGCCGCGCCGGCCAGATCCTTCACCACCTGATCTAAATCGGCGTCCGGCATCACAATGCCATGATTTTTGGCACCGCCCATCGCCTGCACCCGCTTGCCGTTGGATGTCCCGCGCCCGCTCACATATTGCGCGATGGCGCTGGAACCCACGAAGCTGACGGCCGCGATAGCCGGGTGATCCAGAATCGCGTCCACCATCTCCTTGTCGCCATGCACCACCTGGAGGATGCCCGCCGGCGCGCCGGCTTCCAGCAGCAGTTCCGCCAGCCGCACCGGCACCGACGGGTCGCGCTCGGAAGGCTTGAGGATGAAGGCGTTGCCGCAGGCGATGGCGACNNGGGAAGTTGAACGGCGTGATGCCGGCACCAATGCCCAGCGGCATCCGCATGGAATAGACGTCGATGCCCGTCCCGGCGCCCGGCGTATATTCGCCCTTCTGATTGTGCGGGATGCCGCAGGCGAACTCCACCACTTCCAGCCCGCGCTGAATGTCACCCTTCGAATCCGCAATCACCTTGCCATGTTCGGATGACAGCATGTGCGCCAGACTGTCCATATTGGCCTCGATCAGTTCCCTGAAGCGGAACATCACCCGCGCGCGCTTCTGCGGATTGGTCGCCGCCCAGCCCGGCTGCGCCTTCAGCGCCGCAGCCACCGCCACCTCCAGCACCTCGGCCCCGCCCAGCGCGACACGGGCCTGCACCTGGCCGGTGTTGGGGTCAAACACGTCGCCATAACGCTCGGCAGCAGGTGCCGGGGCGGCAAGGAAGTGATCGATCGTGCGCAAGACTCTTTCTCCCAAAGATTGCGCGCCCGGCTATCCACCATGTCCAACGCCTGCGCAAGGGCCGTGGCGGCAGCGCGGTAACGCATCGAGCAGGCGACACATGGCGCAACGAGGGAAAGCGTCCGGAATGGCAAGCCCGCCTCCACCACCAGAAGCAACCGCCAGCGCAAAGAGCGCGGCGTCGAATCGCGCATAGGACAAAGGGCTGGCGATCCGGGCCTGTCACCCGGATCGCCAGCGGCAACGGGCCGGCGTGTTTCCACCCCGGCCCGGTCTTCCTTCCCGGAAGCGTTACAGTTCAGCCCAGCCGGTTCCCCGGCTGACGGAGGTCAGCCAAGCTGGTTCCCCGGCTGACGGAGGTCANNTGACGGAGGTCAGCCAAACTGGTTCATCGTATTGTGCGCCCCGCCGGCCTTCAGCGCGGCTTCGCCGGCAAAATATTCCTTATGATCGTCGCCAATGTCCGAACCCGACATATTCTGATGCTTCACACAGGCAATGCCCTGGCGGATTTCCGCGCGCTGCACATTCTTCACATAGCCCAGCATCCCGGCCTCGCCGAAATATTCCTTTGCCAGATTGTCGGTGGAGAGCGCCGCGGTATGATAGGTGGGCAGCGTAATCAGATGGTGGAAGATACCGGCGCGCGCCGCGGAATCGCGCTGGAAGGTGCGGATGCGCTCGTCGGCCTCGGCCGCCAGTTCGGTCATGTCATAGTCCACGCTCATCAGCTTCGCCCGGTCAAAGGCCGAAACATCGCGGCCGGCCTCCACCCAGGCGTCATACACCTGCTGGCGGAAGTTCAGCGTCCAGTTGAAGCTGGGCGAGTTGTTATACACCAGCTTGGCGTTCGGGATCACCTCGCGGATACGATCCACCATCGACGCAATCTGCTCGATATGCGGCTTCTCCGTTTCGATCCACAGCAGGTCCGCGCCATGTTGCAGGCTGGTGATGCAATCCAGCACGCAGCGATCGGCACCGGTGCCCTCGCGGAACTGATAGAGGTTCGACGGCAGGCGCTTCGGCCGCAGCAGCCTGCCGTTGCGGTTCAGCAGCACATCGCCGTTCAACTGGTCGCCCGGTGCGACCTCCTCGCAATCGAGGAAGCTGTTATACTGGTCGCCGATATCGCCAGGCTTGCTGGAAAAGGCGATCTGCTTGGTCAGGCCCGCGCCCAGCGAATCCGTGCGGGTCACGATGATGCCATCCTCCACGCCCAGTTCCATAAAGGCGTAGCGGCAGGCGCGCACCTTGGCGAGGAAGTCCTCATGCGGCACCGTCACCTTGCCGTCCT
>DITZ01000108.1 GCA_002422985.1 Sphingomonadales bacterium UBA6171 | reverse complement strand
ATGTCGCGCTCGTGCCAGAGCGCCACATTCTCCATCGCCGGCACCACCGCCATGCGGACGAGGCGGGCAAGGCCGGTGAGATTTTCCGTCAGCACCGGATTGCGCTTGTGCGGCATGGCCGANNCCTTCTGGCCGGGCGAGAAATATTCTTCCGCTTCCAATACTTCGGTGCGTTGCAGATGGCGGATTTCGATGGCCAGCCGCTCGATGGAGGAGGCGATGACGCCCAGCGTGGCAAAGAACATCGCGTGGCGATCGCGCGGGATGACCTGCGTGGAAATGGGTTCAATGCGCAGACCCAGCTTTTCGGCGACATGCGCCTCCACGCGCGGGTCGATATTGGCAAAGGTGCCCACCGCGCCGGAAATGGCGCAGGTGGCGATTTCGGCGCGGGCCGCCAGCAGCCGCGCCTTGCAGCGGTCGAACTCGGCATAGGCCTGCGCCAGCTTGAAGCCGAAGGTGACCGGCTCGGCATGGATGCCATGGCTGCGGCCGATGGTGATCGTGTCCTTATGCTCCATCGCGCGGCGCTTCAGCGCGGCGAGCAGCGCGTCCATGTCGGCCAGCAGCAGGTCGGACGCGCGCATCAGCTGCACGGCAAGGCAGGTGTCCAGCACATCCGACGAGGTCATGCCCTGGTGCATGAAACGGGCTTCCGGCCCCACCTGTTCGGCGACCCAGGTGAGGAAGGCGATCACATCATGCCTGGTCACGGCCTCGATCGCGTTGATGGCGGCAACGTCGATCGCCGGGCTGGTGGCCCACCATGTCCAGAGCGCCTCGGCCGCCGATGGCGGCACGACGCCAAGCCCGGCCAGTGCCTGCGTGGCGTGGGCCTCGATTTCGAACCAGATGCGGAAACGCGATTCGGCTGACCAGATGGCGACCATGGCGGGGCGGGAATAGCGTTCTATCATGGCGGATGCGCCTAGACCTTTGGGCGCATGGCTTCAACCGCCCTGTCCGCTGACCATAGCCTAGCCGATAATGAGCTGGCGCTGGCCGGCCCTGACGCGGGCGCGCTGCACGCCGGCGAGCGCGGTGGAACGGGCACGGACCGGGGCGGTGAAGCGCCATTCGCACACCGCTTCGGCGGGCGAGAGGCTGACCTGCATATAGCCGCGGCCCGATGTGTCGGCCCAGCGCAGCAGCGGGTTGGCGCCGCGCAGCGCATCGGCAACCGCCGCCGGCGAAGCGTTGCTGAGATAGGTTTCAAAGCCGGGCGAGGAGACGGACTGACCGGCGAATTCGACGCCGGCGGGGCGGCCGTCATTGTGCAGATCGTTCGCCCAGGCATTGTGGCTGTCGCCCGCCAGCACCACCAGATCGGCACCAAGGCGCTGCGCGGTGCCCAGCAGGCGGGCGCGGGCGGCGGGATAGCCGTCCCATGCGTCAAGATTCATCGGCAGGCCCAGCTTGGCGGCGACTTCGGCGGCACCGATGAAGGCGGCGACATCGGCGCCCGGCGATGCGCCGGCCAGCGCCGATGCGCCCGGCGGCATCATGATGCGGCCCATCACCACCTGCTGCGCCAGCACCTGCCAGCGGCTGCCCTGCCGCACCGACTGGCTGACCTGTTCGAACAGCCATTGTTCCTGATCAAAGCCCAGCAACTGGCGGTTGCCGGCCAGCCACCGTTCGTCGCGCAGCCGCTTCAGGGCGGTCATCGTGTCCGGCCCGGCCGTGATGGCGGCGGCAATGTCCAGCGGCTCGTCCCGGCCATGGGCGCGGGTGTCGAGCCGGTAGAGGCTGGCGAGGCGGCCGATGTCATAGCGGGCAAAGGGCTTATCGCTAACGGGCATCCAGTCCCGATAGGCGGCGCGGGCGGCGGCGAGCCGGTCTGCGAACAGGCCCTCGCTGCGGGCGTTATGGTTTTCCGCGCCGCGCGCCCAGGCATCATTGGCGATCTCATGATCGTCCCAGGTGGTGACGGCGGGATAGCGGGCGTGCAGCGCCTGAAGGTCCGGGTCGGCACGATAGCTTTGGTAGCGGCCCCAATAGTCGGGCAGGCGGATGGTCTCGCCGGCCGGCTCTATGCTGCGGCCGGGAATGGCAGAGGTGGCGCTGGGATAGGTGCCGCGGGCATATTCATAGATATAGTCCCCCAGATGGACGACGAGATCGATATCGTCGGCCGCCACGGCATGGGCATAAGCGTTGAACCAGCCATAGGGCAGGTTGGAGCAGGAAAAGACGCCCAGCCGGAATTGCGCCGGCGCGTTGAGCGGCAGGGTGCGGGTGCGGCCGATGATGGAGTGGATTTTCGGCGTGGCGATCCAGCGGTAATAATAGGTCTGGCCGGGCAACAGGCCGGGGACGGTGGCGCGCGCCGTCCAGTCCCGCGCGGGATCGGCGATGGTTTCGGCGACGACACGGGCGCGGGTTAAGCGCGGATCGGTGGAGATTTCCAGTTTCAGCGGCACGGGCCGGTCGCCGATGCCCTGATAGCGGGTCCAGAACAGCATGGAGGTGGGGCCGGGTTCGCCGCTGGCGATGCCATGGGTGAAGCCGGCGCCAGGCGCGACGGGTTCGGGGCGCCGGGCGCCGGGCAGGATAAGGCCGGCGGCCGTGGCGCCCAGCATCAGATCGCGGCGGCTGATCGTGTGGCGGATGAGTGTTGGCACCGAAGCTGCTCCCCCTGATGGCCGCGCCTGCTTGGCGAAAGAAAGGGGCGCGCGATAGGGCCAATCCGGCTATTATCTGAAAATTCATATTGGGGAGAAGGCGGATGGCAACGATGTTGAAACCCGTGAGCGCGGCGGACGCGGGCGATATGCGGCCGCGCGTTTCAGCGGCGGAATGGGCGCTGCGCGTGGACCTTGCCTGCGCCTATCGGCTGGTGGCGCATCATGGCTGGGATGATATGATTTTCACCCATCTTTCCGTGCGGGTGCCGGGGCCGGAGCATCATTTCCTCATCAATCCCTATAATCTGATGTTCGACGAGATCACCGCCTCCTCGCTGGTGAAGATCGATCTGGACGGCAATGCAGTGCTGGAAACGCCCTATCTTACCAATCCCGCCGGCTTCACCATCCATTCGGCCATTCATATGGGGCGGGAAGATGCCCATGCGGTGATGCATGTGCATACGCCGTGCGGGCAGGCGGTGTCGGCGCAGGCCGACGGGCTGCTGCCGCTGACGCAGACCGCCATGCTGATCTGCGATGACATCGCCTATCACCATTATGAGGGCGTGGCGGTGGACCTTGACGAGCGGGAGCGGCTGGTGGCCGATCTGGGCCGGAAAAATGCGATGATCCTGCGCAACCATGGCACGCTGGCGGTGGGCGAGACGGTGGCGGAAGCCTTCATCCGGCTCTATTATCTGGAGAGGGCGTGCGAGGCGCAGATCCATGCGCTGGCCGGCGGCGTGGCGCTGATCAACCATCCGCCGCAGGGGACGCCGGAGAAGACCGCGGAACAGGGCGCGGCCGGGCTGAAGATATTGGGCAATATGCTGGCCTGGCCGGCACTGAGGAGGAAGATGGATCGGGTGGATGCGGGGTATCAGCTGTAGGGCGGGCCGCCATTCCGTTCAGGGCGGGCTGCAAAGGGCGATTTTCTGCGCTCCGGTGCTCACGTGCCTTAAGCACGCTGCGCTCCGCTGCTCCAAAATCACCCTTTTCGCCACGCCCTGAACGGAATGACGACCCGCCCTCCTCCGTTCCAACCGAGCAGGCTAACTCACCATGTTCAGCTTGGGCATTGTCGATAGCTGCTGGCGCTTGGCGATGGTGAGGCGGGCGAGCCAGGGGCTGTCTTTGGCGACAAACTGGCTGGGGGTCATGCCGACGAAGGTCTTGAATTCGCGGATGAAGTGGGACTGGTCGTAGAAGACGCCGCCGGCGGCGGATTCCCAGCCGGCGTCGGGGTTGAGGCCGAGGCGGACAGCGGCTTGCAGGGCGCGATATTTGCGCGAGAGCAGCTTGGGCGAGGCACCATAGACGCGCAGCGCCAGCCGCTCGACCTGGCGGGCGGACATGCCGGTGGCTTCGATCAGCAGATTGACATCAGGGTCTATGGAGCCGGCGAGCCAACTGTCGGTGGCGCGGGTGAACCAGAGTGGCGGGGATTTTGCCTGCAACGACAGCAGCAGGAAGAAGGCATCGGCCGCGGCGACGATTTCGCGCGGGCTGCGGGCCTCTCCCATGCGATCGAGCGCGCGGCGCGCGGCGACCCCGGCGACGTCCTCCAGATCGGTGAGGCTGTTGGCGAATTCGGATGCGCCCGCACCCAGGAGCGCCGCCCAGCCGGCGGGC
Source organism: Sphingomonadales bacterium UBA6171 (assembly GCA_002422985.1). Classification (GTDB taxonomy): domain Bacteria; phylum Pseudomonadota; class Alphaproteobacteria; order Sphingomonadales; family Sphingomonadaceae; genus Sandaracinobacteroides. The sequence goes on along the minus strand of DITZ01000108.1, from coordinate 4,360 downwards.
AACAGCCCGGCGCCAAAGATGCTGAGCGGGCCATTGGCGTCGAACTGCACGGCGACCGAGGTGGCACCGCACAGCGCGGCGCGCGGCATCGGCACTTCGACGCCATGGCCATAGCGGAAGCAGCCGCTGCCGCGCCACATGAAGCGGACTTGCGGCAACTCCGCGCGCAGCGTGTCGGTCATGTGCGGGCGTTCGACTTCGAACAGATAATAGCTGGACACCCACGCCCGGAGCGGCGCGGCGGGTGAAAAATAGCGGAGCGAGAAGCCCGCTGACATCAACGCAACAGCAGAAGCGACATTTTATACCCCAGGCGACCCACAACGCCGCTTTCTGCCAATCTGTTGTGGCCGATGAGCGACTGTGGCGGCTGTCTATCAACAGCGATGATGGCAGGTTCGGCTATTTCACGGGAAAAATCAAGCCGCTGCGGGGGCTTCGCGAGGGCAGAAAAAAAGCCCCGGAGCGTTGGCTCCGGGGCGTTTCGAGTGGGAGCGGCTTCGGCAGTGTCGCCATTCTCCCTGTTGCACGAGGAAAGGCGGGTTCTGCCGGCAACCGCTCCTTGGGTCGCAGTGCTTTGATTAGCGGTGCGGGACTTGCGGCGTATTGGATGAATGCGACAAATAAAGTGACGCTGCACGTGCACACGCCCCCTCGCCCGGCCCGGCGGGCGAGGGGGCGTGCGGCGGCTCGTGCCGGCTTTACCGCGTCGCTGTTATGCGGCGGGCAGCAGGGTTGGCAGGGTTGGGCAATGCTTGCGCTGGCCCGCTCTGGTCTGGCAAGGCTGGCCGATGTTTTCGCTGCTGCGGCCCGCGCTGTTCACTTTGCCCCCGGAAACGGCGCATGCATTGACGATAGCGGCGCTGGACATGGCCGGCTGGCGCAGGCCGCCCGTGCCGGACCCGATTCTGGCGACGCAGCTGGCGGATTTGCTGTTCCCCACGCCGATCGGGCTGGCGGCGGGTTTTGACAAGGATGCGCGCGCCTGGCGCGGCGCGCTGGGGCTGGGCTTCGGCTTTGTGGAGGTGGGGACGCTGACGCCGCGCCCGCAGGCCGGCAATCCGCGCCCGCGTATCTTCCGGCTGGTGGAGGACCGGGCGGTTATCAACCGGCTGGGGTTCAACAATGGCGGTTTGCAGGCGGCGCTGCCGCGCATCATGCGCCATCCGCTGATGGGGGTGAATGTCGGCGCCAACAAGGATAGTGCGGACCGGATTGCGGATTATGTGCTGGGCGTGGCGAGCGTGCGGACGCAGGCCGCCTGGATCACGCTCAACATCTCGTCCCCCAACACGCCGGGCCTGCGGGGATTGCAGGGGGAGGCGCTGCCGGAGCTGCTGGCAGCGGCGATGGGCGCGCGCGGGACGGGTGGCCCGCCGCTGTTCCTGAAGGTGGCGCCCGATCTGGACGCGGAGCAGATGGACGGGATTGCGGATGCCGTGCTGGCAGCCGGCATGGATGCGCTGATCGTGTCGAACACCATGGTGGCGCGGCCCGATACGCTGCGGTCTGGCAACAAAGATGAGGCCGGCGGGCTTTCGGGCGCGCCGTTGATGGGGCCTTCAACGGCGGTGTTGCGGGAATTTGCGCTTCGGTTACAGGGGCGGGTGCCGCTCATCGGCGTGGGCGGAATCAGCACGGCGGCGGATGTGCTGGCCAAGCTGAAGGCAGGGGCAAGTGCGGTGCAGCTCTATACGGCGATGATTTATGCAGGGCCGGGGCTGCCGGGACGGCTGAACCGCGATCTGGCGGCGCTGCTGCGCCAGCAGGGGTTCCGGTCGGTCGCTGAGGCCGTGGGCGCGGACCTGCGGTGACGGGACGAGCCGTTCGTCCGGCGCTTGAGGCGCTGCGCCATCGGCCCTATCGGTTGCGTATGAGATTGTTTTTCATCTGTGCAGCCGCGCTGATCGCGCAACCCCTGATGGCGCAGGTGGCGACAGCGCCCACCACCGCTTTCTATAACGCCGGTGACGCCGGCGGCCGGCGGCCGGCGGCGGCGGTGACGGCACAAGGTGCGGCCGTGGTGAGTGCGGCCGACCCGCGTGCAACGGCGGCGGGGCAGGCGATGCTGAAGGCCGGCGGCTCGGCGGCGGATGCGGCCATTGCCACGATGATCGCGCTGACCGTGGCGGAGCCGCAATCGAGCGGCATCGGCGGCGGGGCGTTTTTCCTGTGGTATGATGCAAAGAGCAGAATATTGCACACGCTGGACGGGCGCGAACGGGCGCCGGCCGCCGCCCGGCCGGATCGCTTTCTGAACAAGGATGGCCAGCCGATGAGCTTTGCCGAGGCGGTGCCCGGCGGCTATTCGGTGGGGGTGCCCGGCGTGATCGCGCTGGCGGCAGAGGCGCACCGGCGCTGGGGCAGGCTGCCCTGGGCGGCGCTGTTCCAGCCGGCGATTGCGCTGGCGAAGGACGGCGTGCTGGTGTCGGAGCGGCTGAATCGCTTCACCGCCGGCCGCCAGCCGATGATCGCGCGCGACAAGGCGGCGGCCTCGGTGTTTCTGGACGAAAAGGGCGAGCCATGGCCGGTTGGCCATGTGCTGAAACAGCCGGTGCTGACGGCGACCCTGCAGACGATAGCGTCGGCCGGGCCGCATGCTTTCTACACCGGCTCCATCGGCGCGGATATTTCCAGGGCCGTGGCCGGAGCGTTCAACAATCCGGCGGAACTGAACGAGGTGGATCTGGCGCGCTATCGGGCGACGCCGCGCGCGCCGCTCTGCCTGCCCTATCGGGCGTTGAAAGTCTGTTCGATGGGGCCGCCTTCGGCCGGCGGCATCGCGGTGTTGCAGATTCTGGCGCAACTGGAGCGATTCGACCTGAAAGCGATGGGACCGGACAATCTGCTGAGCTGGCACCTGATCGCCGAATCGCAACGACTGGCCTTTGCCGACCGGGAGGCCTTTGGGGCGGATGCGGATTTTGTGGCCGTGCCGGTGCAGGGGCTGCTGGCCCCATCCTATATCAAGGCGCGTTCGGCGCTGATCCGGCTGGAAAAGGCGATGGAGACGGCGGAGGCCGGCGCGCCGGCCGGGGTGGAGCCGGACCGGCACCAGCGGCTCGCGGATGTGCCCGGCACCTCGCACCTGCTGGCCGCCGACGGGGAAGGCAATGTGGCGAACGTCACCTCCACCATCGAAGGGCCGTTCGGCAGCGGGCTGATGGCGGCCGGTTTCATGCTGAACAATGAGATGACGGATTTCGACCTGGTGCCGGTGCGCGAAGACGGCAGCCCGGCGCCGAACCGGATGGAAGCGGTGAAGCGCCCGCGCAGTTCCATGTCGCCGACGCTGCTGTTCGATGCCAGGGGGCGGCCGCTGGCCGCCTTTGGCGCGGCGGGCGGGGCGACCATCATCGCGCAGGTTTCCAAGGCCATCATCGGCTGGGCAGATTGGGGCATGCCGGTGGCGGATGCGCTGGGCGCGCCGCAGATTTACGCCGACCGGCGCGGCGTGCGGCTGGAGGCGGGCACGCGGCTGGAGGGCATGGCGGCGGGCCTGAAGGCGATGGGCCATCAGAATGTGAGTGTGGCGACCCTGCCGCTGAAGGGCAATGCGCTGGAGCGGGTGGGCGAAGAATGGCGCGCGGCGGCCGATCCGCGCAGCGAGGGCAATGCCATGGCGCTCGACCGTGGGGCGGTTGATGCGGCGATGGTGAAGCGGAAAGAGGGGCGGGGGCGATGAAGCGGCAGGAAGCAATTGCGGAGGCTGAACGGCTGCGCCGGGCGGAAAGCGCGCGGCCGACGACTGGTGCGGAGTTTTTCGACAATGTGGTGGAGATGTTCTTCCATCAGGCCGACCGGCGTGGCGACCGGCCTTTCCTGTGGCGAAAGCTGGAGGGTGTCTGGACGCCGATCAGCTGGAACGAAGCCGCCGATACCGTGGCGAAGCTGGCGGCCGCGCTGAGGGCCATCGGGCTGAAGCCGGGTGACCGGGCGGTGCTGGTGTCGGAAAACCGGCCGGAATTCTGCCTGTTTGATCTTGCCATCATGGCCGCGGGCGGCATTTCGGTGCCGACCTACACCACCAACACCGCGCGCGACCACCGCTTCATCCTGGAGAACAGCGGCGCGAGCATCGCGATTGTTTCCAATCAGAAGCTGGCCCGCGTGCTGGTGGAGGCGGTCTATCAGGTGAATACGGTGAAGACCCTGGTGGGCATCGAGCCGCTGCGGCTCAATCAGCTGGGGGCAGACCTTGACCTGACCGACATGGCGAGCCTGCTGGAAGCGCATGCGGCCGATGTGGCGACCGTGCGTTCCTGGGCGACGATGCAGCGCAGCGATACCGCCTGTCTTATCTATACATCCGGCACGGGCGGCACGCCGCGCGGGGTGATGCAGCATCATGGCGCGATCC
>DITZ01000010.1 GCA_002422985.1 Sphingomonadales bacterium UBA6171 | reverse complement strand
GTGGATGGCGTGATGGTGCAACGGATGCGTCTTGGCGCCCCCGATGCGTCGGGCCGTCAAAGCCCCGAGGTGATCGAAGGCGCCGATTATGTGGAACCCGCCGATCTGGTGGTGCAGGCGCTGGGGTTCGAACCCGAAGCCCTGCCGACACTCTGGGGCGTGCCTGACCTGCCGGTGACCCGCTGGGGCACCATCAAGGCCGATTTCCAGACCCATGCCACCGCCTTGCCCGGCGTCTATGCTGCGGGCGACATCGTGCGCGGCGCCTCGCTGGTGGTCTGGGCCATCCGCGACGGGCGCGAGGCGGCGGATGCCATTCTGGGTTGGCTGGCGCAGGCCGGTGCCGCGTCGGTGGCGGCGGAATGACCATGCGTGCCACGGCCTTGCTTCATGTGATGCTCGCCGCCTTGGCCGCGCCTGCGGCGGCACAGACCTTTACCCCGCCACCCGGTTGCACCGGGTTCCTGACCGTGCAGGCGCGCGGGTGCAAGGTGTCGAACCACTACCGCTGCACCGCCGATGCGCCGGGCGACCAGTGGCGGGTGGATTTCAACGCCGACGGCCCCTATTTCGTGTCGCGCATCGACCGGGAAACGCAATGGGTGTTTTCGGTTGATCTGTTCGATGGCGTGGAACAGACCCTTGCCCCGAACCCCGCCGACCCGGCGTCGTTTTCCGGCCTGCTGGCGACCGGCACCGATACCTATGATTTCGTCCAGACCGGCAGCGACGGGCGCAGCATGCGCATCCGTGGCTTTGACACGCTGACCGGGCGCAAGGTGGTCGTGGACGGCATCGAGCTTGAGGAAACCACGTTCGAACTGCGCGAATCCTTGCCCGATGGCACGGTGCAAAGCACCGGGCGCGGGCATGAATACCTCCATCGCGGTTGGCGCATGTTCCTGTCGGGTCCGTCGGAATGGGATGTGGGCGCCGGGTTCGAACCGCTGGACCGCAGCCCGGTGACCTTTGCCCAGCCCGGCGAACGCGGGTTCATGTCCGCGAAGCCCGACTATGATTGCGATGCGCAACTGGCGCGTTCGCCAGCACCAGCCCCTGCACAGGAGACCCGCCATGACCCTCTTTGACGCCGAATGGGTTGCCGCCGAAGAAGCCAGGCGGCGCTGGCTGGATCAGAACGGGTTGTATCGCGAGGAGGACGAACATTCGTCCTGTGGCGTCGGCCTTGTGGTTTCGATCAACGGCAAGCCAAGCCGCAAGGTGGTGCAGAACGGCATCGACGCCCTGCGCGCCGTCTGGCACCGGGGCGCGGTGGATGCCGACGGCAAGACCGGCGACGGCGCGGGCATCCATGTGCAGATCCCGGTGAACTTCTTCTACGACGTGATCCGCCGCACCGGGCACGAGCCTGACATGAACAAGCTGGTCGCCGTGGGCCAGGTTTTCCTGCCGCGCACCGATTTTGGCGCGCAGGAACGCTGCCGGACCATCGTGGAAACCGAAGTGCTGCGCATGGGCCACTATATCTATGGCTGGCGCCACGTGCCGGTGGATACCAGCGTTCTGGGCGAAAAGGCCAACGCGACGCGGCCCGAGATCGAACAGATCCTGATCCGCTGCGAAAAGGACATCACGCCCGAACAGTTCGAGCGTGAGCTTTACATCATCCGCCGCCGCATCGAAAAGGCGGCCTCGGCGGCCCATATTGCGGGGCTGTATCTGTGCAGCCTGTCGTGCCGCAGCCTGATCTACAAGGGCATGATGCTGGCCGAGCAGGTGGCGGTGTTCTATCCCGACCTGATGGACGACCGGTTTGAATCGTCCTTCGTGATCTATCACCAGCGTTACAGCACCAACACCTTCCCGCAATGGGCGCTGGCGCAGCCGTTCCGGATGCTGGCCCATAACGGCGAGATCAACACCCTGAAAGGCAACGTCAACTGGATGCGCAGCCACGAGATCCGCATGGCGTCTGGCGCCTTTGGCGAGATGGCCGAGGATATCAAGCCGATCATCCCTGCGGGAACCAGTGACAGCGGCGCGCTGGATGCGGTGTTCGAGGTGATGGTGCGGGCAGGCCGGTCGGCGCCGATGGCCAAGACCATGCTGGTCCCCGAGGCCTGGAGCAAATCCACCATCGAACTGCCGAAACCCTGGCAGGACATGTATGCCTATTGCAATGCCGTCATGGAGCCGTGGGACGGCCCCGCCGCGCTGGCCATGACCGATGGCCGCTGGGTTGTCGGCGGGCTGGACCGCAACGGCTTGCGCCCGATGCGCTATGTCATCACCGGTGACGGCTTGCTGATCGCCGGGTCCGAGGCCGGCATGGTGCCGATCGACGAAACCACCGTGCGCGAAAAGGGCGCGCTGGGGCCGGGCCAGATGATCGCCGTGGACATGCAGAACGGCAAGCTTTACCGCGACCGGGAGTTGAAGGACAAGCTGGCCGCCGCGCAGCCCTTCGGCGATTGGGTGTCCAAGGTGGTGGACCTGAACGCGGTGATGCGCGATGTGCCCGAACATGCGCTGTTTTCAGGCGCCGACTTGCGCCGTCGCCAGATTGCCGCCGGCTATACGGTCGAGGAACTGGAACAGATCCTGACGCCCATGGCCGAGGACGGCAAGGAACTGGTCGCCAGCATGGGCGACGACACGCCGCCTGCGGTGCTGAGCAAGGTGTATCGCCCGCTGAGCCATTATTTCCGCCAGAACTTCAGCCAGGTGACCAACCCGCCCATCGACTCTTTACGCGAAAGCCGGGTGATGTCGCTGAAGACCCGGTTCGGCAACCTCAAGAACGTGCTGGACGAATCCAGCGCGCAGACCGAAATCCTGATTCTGGAAAGCCCGTTCATCGCGAATGCCGAATTTGCGGAAATGATGCGCCAGTTCGGCGATGCGGTGACGGTGATCGATTGCACCTTCCCCGCCGGGGCCGGGCCGGATGCGCTGCGCCTGGGGCTGGAGCGTATCCGCGCCGAGGCCGAGGATGCCGTGCGGTCCGGTGCGCTGCATCTGGTGCTGACCGATGAACATCAGGGCGTGGACAAGGTGGCCATGCCAATGATCCTGGCCACCAGCGCGGTGCATTCGTGGCTGACGCGCAAGGGGCTGCGCACCTTCACTTCGGTCAATGTGCGCGCGGCGGAATGCATTGATCCGCATTACTTCGCGGTGCTGATCGGCTGCGGGGCCACCACCGTCAACGCCTATCTGGCGCAGGACAGCATCGCCGACCGTATCGCGCGCGGTTTGATGGACGGATCGCTGATCGACGCCATGCGCCGCTACCGCGATGCCATCGACGCCGGCTTGCTGAAGATCATGTCCAAGATGGGCATCTCGGTGATCTCCAGCTATCGCGGCGGGTTGAACTTTGAGGCGGTGGGGCTGTCCCGCGCCATGGTGGCGGAATATTTCCCCGGGATGCACAGCCGGATTTCCGGCATCGGCCTGCACGGTGTGCAGGACAAGCTGACCGAGGTGCACGCCCGCGGCTGGCGCGGTGGCCAGGATGTGCTGCCCATCGGCGGCTTCTACAAGGCGCGGCGGTCCGGCGAAAAGCACGCCTGGGAAGCGCAGACCATGCACCTGCTGCAATCGGCCTGCGATGCCGGGTCGTTCGACATGTGGAAGCAGTATTCCGCCGCAATGCGTGCCAACCCGCCCATCCACCTGCGCGACCTGCTGGACA
>DITZ01000015.1 GCA_002422985.1 Sphingomonadales bacterium UBA6171 | reverse complement strand
GGCGCGCGCCGGCGTGATTCGACTACAGCCGGCGCTTGGCGGCCGGATGCGACCAGCGCCGCCACCTGCGCGCCGACGCTGGCTCGCAGCGCGGCCGCATGCGCCTTGCCGTCGATGATGCGGGCCATCGGACCAACTTCGATGGCGGCGGCCATCAGACCAGCAGGTCCAGCGCCAGGCCGCGCAGCAGGCGCTGCACCAGCATGATGCCGAGGATGACGATGATGGGCGACAGATCGATGCCGCCCATATCGGGCAGGCGCCTGCTGATCGGGCGGGTGAGCGGCCCGGTAACCCGGTCCAGCCCGGAAAGCAGGCCATAGACGAAGCGGTTCTGCGTGTTGATCACATTGAAGGCGACCAGCCATGAGAGGATGGCCTGGGCGACGATCACATAGATCAGCAATTGCAGCAGATAGATGATGAAACCGATGATTTCGGCACCAACGTTCATATTTTTGTCCCGGCCTGACTGGTGAGAATAGGCGCAATCCCTAGCGGGTTGCAGCTTTGGCGGCTAGTCAGGTCGCATATGTCGCGGCCGGCCCATATTACAAGCATCGCGCTGGCCGCATTCCGCAACCATCGGCTGAGCCGTCTGGTGGCGGGTGACGCGCCCTTTGTGCTGCTGACCGGGCCCAATGGCGCGGGCAAGACCAATGTGCTGGAGGCGCTTTCGCTGCTGGCGCCGGGGCGCGGGCTGCGCGGTGCGGCCTTGTCGGACATGGGCCGGGCCGGGGGCGAAGGCGGCTTCACGCTGGCCGCGACGCTGGTGACGGACCCGGCGCTGGGCGATGTGCAATTTCGCAGCTGGACCAGTGCGGACGCGCCGGAACGGCGGCGGCTGACGGTGAATGGCGCGGCCAGTGCGTTGAGCGGGCTGGGGCAGTGGCTGAGCCTGTTGTGGCTGACGCCGGCGATGGACCGGCTGTTCACCGATGCGGCATCCGGCCGGCGGCGCTTTCTGGACCGGCTGGTGCTGGCGCTCAGCCCCGCGCATGGCACGCATGCGGCGCGCTATGACGCGGCGTTAAGGGCGCGCAACCGGCTGCTGGCGGCGGATGCCGCGCCCGATCCCGCCTGGATGGCGGCGCTGGAGGCGCAGATGGCCGAGCATGGCGCGCTGGTGGCCGATGCGCGTTCGGCCACGGTGGCGGCGCTTTCCGCGCAGATTGCCGCAACGCCCGAAGGGCTGTTTCCCCGGCCCGGCCTGCTGCTGGCGGGCGATGTGCCGGGGGTGGATCTGGCGGCGGCGCTGAAGGCCGGGCGGGCGGCGGACCGGGCGGCGGGGCGGACGCTGGCCGGGCCGCACCGGGCCGATCTGCTGGTGCGGCATGTGGCAAAGGATATGCCGGCGGCGCAAGCCTCCACTGGCGAGCAGAAGGCGCTGCTGATTGCGACGCTGCTGGCGCACGCCGCGCTGGTGGCGGAACGGACCGGGCAGGCACCGCTGCTGCTGCTGGATGAGGCGGTGGCGCATCTGGATGCCGGGCGGCGGGCGGCGCTGTTCGAGCGGGCGGCGGCCATCGGCGGGCAATGCTGGATGACCGGGACGGACGCGGCGCTGTTTGACGCGCTTGCCGCCGCGCGCTTTCAGGTGGAGGACGGGGTGATCATGCCGGGGTGATCATGCCGGAATGATTCCGCGAAGATGATTCCGGCGCGGCCTGACCCTGAGTTTTGTGTGTTTTTCATGGCTTTCGCGGGGTGCATTGCCTATAAGCTGTGCATGAGCGACGACGATATTTCGAACACCCCCACCACTGGCGCTTATGGCGCTGATTCCATTCAGGTTTTGAAGGGTCTTGAGGCTGTTCGCAAGCGGCCCGGCATGTATATCGGCGACACCGATGACGGCTCCGGCCTGCATCATATGGTGTTCGAGGTTTCGGACAATGCCATTGACGAGGCGCTGGCCGGGCATTGCGACCGGATCGACATCCGGCTGAACCCCGATGGATCGGTGACGGTGGAGGATAATGGGCGCGGTATTCCGACCGGCATTCACTCGACCGAGGGTGTTTCCGCTGCCGAGCTGGTGATGACGCAGCTGCATGCCGGCGGCAAGTTCAACAATCAGGACGGCAATAATTACAAGGTGTCGGGCGGCCTGCACGGCGTGGGTGTTTCGGTGGTGAACGCGCTGTCGGACTGGACCGAGCTGCGCATCTGGCGCGACGGCGAGGAGCATTTCCAGCGCTATCTTCAGGGCGTGCCGGTGGCACCGCTGGTGGCTGTCGGGCCGCAGGGCGACCGGCGCGGCACGAGCGTGACCTTCATGCCCTCCATAGAGACGTTCCGCACCGGGGTGGAATTTGATTTCGAGCGGCTGGAGCATCGCTATCGGGAGCTGGCGTTCCTGAATTCCGGCGTGCGGCTGATTCTGACCGACGCGCGCCATGCCGATCTGCGCGTGACGGAATTCCTTTATGATGGCGGGCTGACCGAATTTGTGCGCTGGCTGGACCGGACCAAGACGCCGCTGATGGCGGAGCCGGTGACCATCAGGGGCAAGCGCGATGATATCGGCATCGAAGTCGCCTTGCAGTGGAACGACAGCTATTATGAGCAGGTGCTGGCGTTCACCAACAATATCCCGCAGCGCGACGGAGGCACGCATATGGCGGCCTTTCGTGCGGCACTGACGCGGACGCTTAATAATTATGCCGAGAAATCGGGGATATTGAAGAAGGAGAAGGTTGGTCTTTCGGGCGATGACATGCGCGAGGGGCTGACCGCGGTGGTGAGCGTGAAGCTGCCGGACCCGAAGTTCAGCTCGCAGACCAAGGACAAGCTGGTGTCTTCCGAAGTGCGGCAGCCGCTGGAATCGCTGCTGGCGGACAAGCTGGCGGAGTGGCTGGAGGAGAATCCGGCCTCTGCCAAGGCGATTGTGCACAAGATTATCGAGGCGGCGGTGGCGCGCGAGGCGGCGCGCAAGGCGCGCGAGGCGAGCCGCAAATCGGCGCTGACGATTGCATCGCTGCCGGGGAAGCTGGCGGATTGTCAGGAGAAGGACCCGGCGAAATCGGAGCTGTTTCTGGTGGAAGGCGACTCCGCCGGCGGTTCGGCCAAGCAGGGGCGGAACCGGCAGTTTCAGGCGATTCTGCCGTTGCGCGGCAAGATTTTGAACGTGGAGCGGGTGCGGCTGGACCGGATGCTGTCGTCGCGGGAAATCGGCACGATCATCCAGGCGCTGGGGGCGGGCATCCATGACGAGTTCAATCTGGACAAGCTGCGCTATCACAAGATCGTGATCATGACCGACGCCGATGTGGACGGGGCGCATATCCGCACGCTGCTGCTGACCTTCTTCTATCGGCAGATGCCGGAGCTGATCCGGGCGGGGCATCTTTATATCGCGCAGCCGCCATTATATAAGGTTTCGCGCGGGCGTTCAGAGGTTTATCTGAAGGACGAGGCGGCGCTGGATGAATATCTGGTGTCGCACGGGCTGCAATCGCTGGGGCTGGAAATCGGCGGCGAGACGCGCACGGGCGCGGACCTGGCGGTGCTGGTGGATCATGCGCGGCGGATGAAGCGGCTGATGGCCTATGTGCCCAAACGCTATCCGCCGGCGCTGGTGGAGGCGCTGGCGCTGGCCGGCGCGCTGAACCCGGAAGGTGTGGATGCGGCGGCGATGGCGGTGCGGCTGGCGGACTGGCTGAACGCCGGGGCGGCGGGATGGTCTGCCGAGCCGGGCGCGGAGGGCGGCTTTGTGGTGCGGCATCTGGATCGGGGCGTGACGGACGCGCATGTGATCGACCGGGCCTTTGTGCAGAGCGCGGAGGCGCGCAAGCTGCATGCGCTGGCCTGGCCGCAGGCGGATGTGTGGGCGGTGCCGGGCAAGGTGGGCAAGGATGTGGTGCGGCGGCCATCCGAGCTGCTGGCGGTGATTATGGAGGCCGGGCGCAAGGGGCTTTCGGTGCAGCGATACAAGGGGCTGGGCGAGATGAACGCCGAGCA
>DITZ01000091.1:5964-10861 GCA_002422985.1 Sphingomonadales bacterium UBA6171 | reverse complement strand
GCAGCACCCGCAGCCGGTCGCGCACTCCTGACACGGTGACCACGGCATGGTTGTTCTGCATGGTCAGCTCGGCCGGGCCTCGCGCCGCCGACAGCTCGATCAGATTCTCGCCTTCATGCGTGACGGGTACGCGGATGTCGGTGTCCTGGCCCACCGGCACCAACCGGTTGCCGAAGGCCTTGCCGTCGATGCGGATGTTCAAGACCGCGCTGGTCTCGCTGCTGCCGCCCAGATCATCGATGCGCAGCCGCATGGTGGCCTGCTGGCCGACAATGGCGAAGCGCGCCGCGGTCATCACCGTCAGCTTGCGGTCCTTTTCGCCGCGCCCGCCCGCCACCAGAACCTGCAGCGGCGCCTTCAGCGACAGATTCTCGGGGCTTGGCGCATCATGCACCTGGCCGTCGGTGATCAGGATGGCGCCCGCGACCCGGCCTTGCGGCACGTCGGCCAGGGCCGCGTTGAGCGCGGCGAAGGCCTGGGTGCCGTTATTCTCGCCGGTGGCGGTGGTGGTGATGGAGGTTTCGCGCACCACCAGATCGGGCTGGGCGGCCAGCATCTTGCGGATCTGCGCCCGGGCGGCTTCGGCCTGGGCGCTACGCTTGCCCAGCGTCATGCTCTGCGAACGGTCGGTGACGATGACGGCAACATCGGGCAGCGAGGCGCGCTGTTCCTTGACCAGCATGGGGCCGGCAAGCGCGAACAGCAGCACGGTGAAGGCCAGGCCGCGCGCCCAGGCGCCCCGGGCGCGCATGACGATACTGTATAAAGTGATAGCCACCGCGATCACGGCCAGCGCAGTGAGCAGGCTGAGCGGAAGGACCGGGGCGAAGGCCAAGCGGGTCATCGCCGTTCATTCCCCAGCCGTTGCAGCAGGGCCGGCGCATGCACCACATCGGTCTTGTAGTTGCCGGTCAGGGCATAGATCACCAGATTGATGCCGAAGCGCAGCGCCATCTCACGCTGCAATTCGCCGCCCGGCGACGGCGCGGACAGAAAGCGGCCATTGGCATCCACCGCCCAGGCGGCCGCCCAGTCATTGCCGCCGATGATGACCGGCGACACGCCATCGCCACCGCGCGCCGGCGGTGCGCCATTCTTGTTTTCATTTCCCTGGGGCGCGGGCGGCAGGTTCTCGACCCACAGCCGTCCGCCGGTCCAGCGGCCGGGAAAGTCGCGCAGTATATAAAAGGCCTTGGTCAGGACATGGTCGGACGGAAGGGGCGCCAGCCTTGGCATGTCCAGCCCGCTGGTGATCCGCCGCAGGGTCTGCTCGCCGGGCGAACTGGCGCCGCGCACCGCCCCCAGGCTGAGATCGCGGGTGTCGAACAGGATGGTGCCGCCCTGGCGCATGAAGTCCGCGACCTTGGACTGCGCCCGGGGGGAAAGGCTTTTGGCCCGAGGGTCCATCGGCCAGTAGAGCAGCGGATAAAATGAGAGATCGTCGCGCTCGGGATCGACGCCGATCGGCTCCAGCGGTTCGTAAGAGGTACGGGCGCGCAGGGCGAACCCCAATCCCGTCAGCCCCGCCTCACTGGTCGCATCGACATCGGCCAGCCCCGTCTTCACATAGGCCAGCCGCGTATCCAGCGCCGCTTTCATCGCGGTGGCGTCATCGGCCCGCGCCTGATTCACAGTCTGGGGCATCAGCAACAGGAAAGCCGCCGCGCCGCCGATCCATCTGAGTTTGTTCGGGGTGAAGCCGCGCAGCCACAGCGCCAGCAAGGCATCGAACAGCAGCAGCGCCATCGCCGCCGCCAGCAGATAGGGCTCCAGCGCGCGGGCCTGGGTGTCGCCATAGGGCTGGAGGGTCCCTTGCAAGGGCGTCAACGTGTCGTTGGCGGCAACGGTGTTGAGCGCGCTTTCCACCTCATGGGCGCCATACAGGCCCGGCGGATGGCGTGGGGAAACGCGGGTGCGCGAGAACTGGCGCGCCGGAATTGGCGCCACATCCGCGCCTGGTGCGGTGGCTTGCGCAAAGCCGTCCAGCACCGACACCGGCGGCAGGCTGGTCAGCCCCGCCAGATCGCGCGCCGGGGTGCCGGCCGACAGCGCCATCAACCGCTTGAGCATATCGACATAAAGTCCCGAGATCGGCAGCGACGACCAGGTCGGGCTTGCCGTGATGTGGAACATCACGATCCAGCCCTGGCCTTCGCCGCGTGCGGTGATCAGCGGCGTGCCATCGCTTAAGCGCGCCCAGGCCCGATTGTCGATTTCGGAAGACGGTTCGGCCAGCACCTGGCGCGACACCGTGACTTCATTTGGAATCTCCAGCCCATTGAAAGGCGACAGAGCAGAGAAGGGCGCCAGGCGCTGCGGCGCCGACCAGGCCATGGCGCTGCCGAGATAACGCCCGCCGACCCGCAAGACCACCGGCACCAGATCGTCGGTGCCATTGGTGACACGATCGCCGGCGAAGCGGATCAGCATGCCGCCCTTGGCGACAAAGTCCTTTACGCGCTGCTGATCGGCGCCGGAAATCTGCGCCACGTCGGCCAGCAGCAGGACCGATACATTCTTGTCCAAAAGCGCCGAGATGGTGCCCTTGGAAATCTCCGCATAGGGCGAAAGCGCGCGCTCGATATAATAGACGTCGGACAGCAGCGGCTGTCCTTCGCCGCTGGTCTCCGACACGATGCCGGCGCTGCGCTGGGCGGCGCCTTTGTCCAGCAGCTGCACCGCACCGGCGCTGTCTTCGCCGGTGACGGCGAGGCGGGCGGTGGCGTTGCGCACTTCCATCGGCAGGGCGATATGGCCGCGGGCGCGGGTTTCGCCGCGCGCAAAGCGCACCCGGGTGGCGGCCAGGGTTTCGCCGCGCCTCCCGATAGCGGCGACTTCGGCTTCCTGCATCGCGCCCGGCTGCGCGCGCAGGGCGGTGACGGCAAAGCCGCTGGCGTCGCGCGTCACCGGCAGCAATCCCAAGGCCAAGCGCTCGGGGGCATAGACCAGGGCGCCGTCATAGCGGTTCAAAGCGTCGCGCAGCGGCTTGCTGTTGTTTTCGATGCCGTCGCTCAGCCAGTACAGTGCCGGCGCGGCGGTGAACTTGAACCGTCCCAGCGCCGCGGCGGCCGCGTTGCGGTCGCCGGGCCAGGGCATCGGCTTCAATTCCTTGGCGATGCGCGCCGCCTCGCCTTCGTTGAGCAATCCGGTGGGCGCGGCGCCGGCGGTCGGGATGATCGCCACCGCGCGGCCGCGCGCGCTGTGCAGCAGGTCGGCGATCAGTTCCTGGCGCTGGTTCCAGTCCTTGGCGGCGGTCCAGCCATTGTCCACCACCAGCACCAGCGGACCGGGCGCCGTCAGTTGCGGCGGGCGGCCCAGCAGCGGATCGGCCAAAGCCAGGATCAGCAGCGCGGCTGCCAGCAGGCGAAGCAGCAGCAGCCACCAGGGTGTGGCGGCGGGCGTCTGTTCTTCATCCTGCAAGCCGCGCAGCAGCCGCAGCGGCGGAAACAGCGTGCGGCGCGGCAGCGGCGGCGTCACGCGCAGCAGCCACCACAGCACCGGCAAAGCCAGCAGCGCCGTGAGAATGAGCGGTGCACCAAAACTCAGCGGCAGGAAACCCAGCACGGATCAGACGCCGCCGATGGCGGCATGCAGCGCGATCAGCGATCCTTGTGGAGTGTGGTCGGTGCGATGGGTGGTGCAGGTCCAGCCCAGTTTCAGCGCGGCATCGCTGACACGTTCGCCATGGGCGGTGAAGCGGGTGCGATAGGCGCTGCGTATCCGTTCGGCGCGGCCGAAGATCTCGTCGTTTTCGCCGACAGGCGATTCAAAGCGGGTGCGGCCATTATAGGGAAAGTCTTCTTCCGCCGGATCGACGATCCGCACCAGATGTCCCGACATGCCGCGGCGCGACAGGTCCGTCATCATTTCGAGCGCGGCCGGATCCAGGAAATCGCTGAACCAGACCAGCTGATTGCCGCGCGCGAAGGGCGCACGCGGCGGCAGGGCGCTGTCGCCACGCGCGAACAAGGCGCGGCCGATGCGGGTCAGCGCCAGGCGTGACGAGGCCGGCGCGCCCTCCATGCCGACGAAACCCACGCGCTCGCCGCCGCGTACCAGCAGAGACGCCAGCGACAGCAGCAGCAGATCGGCGCGCTGGCGCTTGGAGACGCGTCCCGATCCGAATGCCATATTGGCCGACGCATCGCGCCAGAACCACACGGTCTGGGCCGCTTCCCATTCGCGTTCGCGCACAAAGATGTGCTGCGACTTGGCGGATTGCCGCCAGTCGATGGCGGCGGCGGAATCGTGATGTTCGTAACGCCGGAACTGCCAGAAGCTTTCGCCCATGCCGGCGCGGCGGCGGCCATGCACGCCAAGGCTGACAGAGGCGGCAAGATGATCGGCTTCCACCATCAGCGGCGGCAACCCGGCGGACAGGCCATCGGCTTCATGCTGAAGCGCGGAGAAGTTGCTCAAAACAGGCTCTTGCAGAGCCGCTCGATCACGCTGGCCGTGGTGGCGCCTTCGGCGCGGGCGGAGAAATTGAGCGCCATGCGGTGGCGCAGCACCGGTCCGGCCAGGGCAACGACATCGTCGGTGGAGGGAGCGAGGCGTCCATCCAGCAATGCGCGGGCGCGCACCGCCAGCATCAGGGCCTGGCTGGCGCGCGGGCCGGGGCCCCAGGCGATCATGCCCTTGAGCCCATTGTCGTGATCGCTGTCGGGCCGCGCGGCGCGCACCAGGGTGAGGATGGATTCCATCACCTGCTCGCCCACCGGAATGCGGCGCACCAGGGTCTGCGCTTCCAGAAGATCGTCGGCGGTGCAGACGCGCGCGGCGTTCTTTTCTTCGCCGATGGTGGTGGCCAGCAGCATGCGGCGCTCGGCGTCGAGGCCCGGATAGCCGACATCGATCTGCAGCAGGAAACGGTCGAGCTGGGCTTCGGGCAGGGGAT
>DITZ01000091.1:0-5930 GCA_002422985.1 Sphingomonadales bacterium UBA6171 | reverse complement strand
CGGTTGATTTCGTCGGCCATCAGCAGCTGGGTGAAGACCGGCCCGCGGATGAAGCGGAAAGCGCGCTCGCCGCTGATGCTTTCTTCCATCACTTCCGAACCGGTGATGTCGCCCGGCATCAAGTCGGGAGTGAACTGGACACGGCTGGTGTCCAGCCCCATCACAATGCCCAGCGTGTCCACCAGCTTGGTCTTGGCCAGGCCGGGCACGCCGATCAAAAGGCCATGGCCGCCGGCCAGCAGCGTCACCAAGGTCTGTTCGATCACGTCATCCTGACCGAAGATCACCGCATTCAGGCCGGCGCGCACCTGACCAAAAGTTTCGGCGGCAGCGGCCAGTCTTTTGGGGGCGTCATCCAGAATGTCCACTTTGTTCATATGGTCCTGGCTTGCTGGGATGGATGTTATGTTGCACCGTTGAGGCTTGGCGGTGCAACCCCGCGATACCCTTAATACCCCGCAGAAAACCGCAAATTATGGCGTCATGACGGCAGCCGATTTCACCGCGCCTCTTGCAGGCATCCCGCTGCCGCCGGTGGAGCGCTGGAACCCGCAAAGTTGCGGCGACAGCGCCATGCGGATCGCCGCTGACGGCACCTGGTTCCATCAAGGCGCGCGGATTGCGCGTCCCGAACTGGTGCGCCTGTTCGCCGGTCTCTTGCGCAAGGACGAAGACGGCTATGTGCTGGTCACGCCGGCGGAAAAACTGTCGATCGTGGTGGAGGATGTGCCTTTTCTGGCGGTGGCGGTGGACGCTGTGGGCGAGGGCGAGAGCCAGGACCTTACCTTCACCACCAATGTCGGTGACAGGGTCGTGCTGGAGCCGGGCCATGGGCTGCGCGTTACCGGCGGCATTCCCTATCTCCATGTCCGGCGCGGGCTGGAAGCCAGGATCGCGCGCAATGTCTGGTACCGGCTGGCCGACATGGCCGTGCCCTGTGGCCCGGCGCTGGGGGTGTGGAGCGGCGGGCACTTCTTCGCGCTTGGTCCGGCGTGATGCTGGAACATTTGCGCACGGTTTTGCACCCTCAGCCGCCGGCCCTTGCCGGGCATGACGATTACGACCCTCCGGCGGAGCGCGCGAGCGGTTTCGGCGCGGCAAAGGCCTCGGTGCTGCTGCCCATTCTGATGCGCCGGGAGCCGATGGTGCTTTTCACCCGCCGCACCGACACTCTGGCGCGGCACAGCGGCCAGGTCAGCTTCCCCGGCGGACGCAGCGAGCCGGGCGATCTGTCCCCGGTCGAAACCGCGTTGCGCGAGACCTTTGAAGAAACCGGCATTGCCCCCGCCTATGTCACGGTGGCGGGCTATCTCGACCGCTATCTGACCGGCACGGGCTTTGACATCCATCCGGTGGTGGGCGTGCTGGCCGAAGGCTTTGCGCTGGTGCCCGATCCGCGCGAGGTGGCGCAGATTTTCGAGGTGCCGCTGGCCTTCCTGCGGGACCCGGCCAACCGGCGGCGGGAGCTACGCGATATCGCGGGACGGCAACGCCGCTTTTACGCCTTCACTTATAAAGAGCATGAGATCTGGGGCGCCACGGCGGCGATCATCGTCAATCTGGCCCAGCGGTTAGATGGTATAAGTGAATCATGAGAATTGATCCTGTCCAGCATCCCTGGATGACCGCGCCGGAAACAGTCGCCGTCATGGCCGCGCTGGGCGAAGCGCGCTTTGTCGGCGGAGCCGTGCGCAACGCGCTGCTGGGAACGGGCGTGGCCGATATCGACATCGCGGTGCCGATGCCGCCCAGCGAAGTGCTGGCGCGGCTGGTGGCCAAGAACATCAAGGTGGTCGAAACCGGGATGGATCACGGCACCGTCACCGCCATTGTCGGGAGCCAGGCATTCGAGATCACCTCCCTGCGCCGCGACGTCGAGACCGACGGCCGCCATGCCGTGATCGCCTTCACCGACGACTGGGCGGAAGATGCGGCGCGGCGCGACTTCACCATCAATGCGCTCTATGCGTCGGCGAGCGGTGAGATTTTCGACTATGCCACCGGGGTCGAAGACCTGATCGCCGGCAGGGTGCGGTTCATGGGCGATGCCCATGCGCGCATCGCAGAAGACTATCTGCGCGTCTTGCGGCTGTTTCGTTTCCATGCCTGGTACGGCAAGGGCGACGTGGATGCGCAAGGGCTGCGCGCGGCCGCCGAAGCCAAGGACAAGTTGAAGACCCTGTCGGCGGAGCGCATCGCAAAGGAATTGCTGCGCCTGCTGGAAGCGGGAAATCCCACGCTGGTGCTGCGGGTGATGGCGGCGACCGGCATTCTTCCCGAACTGCTCCCCGGTGCGCTGCATCTGCAGCGGCTGGAACGGCTGGTGGAGATCGACGCCGACAATTTCGCGCCGCGCGACGGCGTGCTGCGGCTGGCGGCTTTGCTGACCGAAGGCGGGGATGCCGCCCATGCCGTCGCCGACGCGCTCAAACTTTCCAATGCGGACCGTCTGCGGCTGGAACAGGCGCTGAGCGGCGAGCACATCGCCGCGCAGCTGTCGGCCCGGGATGCGCGGCGGCTGCTCTACCGCATCGGCGTGTCGCGTTTCCGCGACAAGGTCTGGCTGGCCTGGGCCGCGACGCCGCGCAGCGCCAATGCCATCCAGTGGCGCATGTTGCTGACCATGGCCGAAAACTGGCAGCGGCCGCGTTTCCCCTTGAGCGGTTTGGATGTGATTCAGGCCGGCGTGCCGGAAGGACCGGAGGTCGGGCGTGTGCTGGCCAAGGTCGAAGACTGGTGGGTGGGCGGCGATTTTGCCGCGGATGAAGGGGCGCTGCGCGATCAGCTGAGGGCCGCAATTGATGGCGCTTGAGCTTCTGGACACGCTTTGCCTGCCGGGCGACCCTGCCAAACCCAATGAAGACGCCTTCGGGCATGATGCGAATGCCGCCGTGGTGCTGGATGGCGCCACGCCGCTGGGCGATGGCTTGATGCCCGGTCCCAGCGATGCGGCCTGGATCGCCCAGTTCGGGGCGCGCCGGCTGCTGGCGCATTTGCAGGGTGGCGACGGCGCGCGCAAGGCGCTGCGCGGGGCGCTGGCCGATACGCAGAAAAGTTTTGAAGCCCTGCGCCGCATGCCGCCGCAGGAGGTGTGGCAGACGCCCTGCGCCAGCATGATGCTGGCGGTGCCGGGTGAGGAAGGTGTCGAACTCCTATGGTATGGCGACTGTGCCGCGCTGCTGCAGCAGGGAGATGCGGCGGTGACGGTGGTGGGTGAGACCTTCGACAAGCGCGCCGCCGAGGCGATGCGGGCCAAAGAGATCGGGAAGGCGAAAAATCTGTCGCCCGCTTCCGGCCTCAGCCGCCCCGAATTCATCGGCAGCCTGCGTGCCGCCCGCAATCGTATCAACCGTGGCAGTTATTGGCTGTTCAGCCCGGAGGTGAAGGCGGCCTCGCATGTCTCGCGCCGGGTGATCCGGCTTGGCCCCGGCGCCGTGCTGCTGCTGGCGTCGGACGGTTTCCTGGCGCTGGCCAGCGATTATGGCGCCTACAGCGCCGACAGCCTGCTAGCAGCGGCCCAGTCCAAAGGCCTCAAGACCCTGGGCGAGGAACTGCGCGCCATCGAGGCGAGCGATCCCGGCGGCGACACCTTTGCGCGGTTCAAGAAGTCCGACGATGCTACCGCGCTGCTGCTGAAGCTAACGTAAGCGCCGTTGCTGCGGGCACTGACCTAGATCAGTGCCCGGGCGACCTCTTCATAGCCATGCCAGATCATGGACAGCGCGACATAGACCACGATCGCCAGGCCGATATAGGCGATCCAGCGATAGCGTTCCAAAAGCTTGGCGATGTAACCCGCCGCAGCCCCCATCAGCGCCACCGACATCAACAGGCCGATGATCAGCACGTCGAGATGGTCGCGCGCCGCGCCGGCCACCGCCAGCACATTGTCCAGCGACATGGACACGTCGGCGATGAGAATCTGGGTAATGGCGCGCTTGACCGAGGCGCCGGTTTCGATTTCAGGAGCGATGTGATGCTTGTCGCCGGCCAGGTCGCGCCACATGCGCCAGCACACCCAAAGCAGCAAGATGCCACCCGCCAGCATCAACCCGATGATGGCCAGCAGCTGGACGGCGACGGCCGCCATGCCAATGCGCAGAATAACCGCGGCGATCAGGCCCCAGAGGATGACCTTCTTGCGCATCTCCAGCGGCACGCGGGCGGCGGCCAGGCCGATCACCACGGCATTGTCGCCCGCCAGCACGATGTCGATCATCAGCACCTGGCCGAGCGCCCAAAGACCGCCCTCCTGGAATAGTGTCAGTTCCACCTAGTCGCTCCTGTTGGGGAAGAGGCCGGTCTGGCGCAACGCTTCCCCCAATACCATCGCGGCCGCCTGCGCCACATTCAAGGACCGCAAGCCTGAAAGCAGCGGAATCGTCACACGTGCGTCAGCCCGGGCATGGACGGCGTCGGGCACGCCAACGCTCTCCCGCCCCACCATCAGCGAATCGCCGGGCGCAAAGACGAAGTCGGTATAGGTCATGTCTCCCCGCGTGGTCAGCAAGATCAGTCTGCTTGGCCCGCATTCGCGGTCCGGGGCAACCGCTGGTCCCAGGCTTTCCTGAAACCGTGCCCAGGATGCATGACGGCGAATGTCCGCGTTTTTGAGATAATCCATCCCGGCCCGTTTCAGCCCCCGGTCGGACAGAAGAAATCCACAGGGCTCGATCAGGTCGATCCCCACCCCCAGGCAGGCCCCCAGCCGGATCAGGGCACCGGCATTTTGGGGGATATCGGGCTCATAAAGGGCCAGACGCACCGCAAACCTCCTTTTTCGGCTCACCGCGGGCGTAAGTCGCGGCAGAACAAGGCATTTTCTGCGTCATCGTGCCGCAAGACCCTCGAAAATCGACTCTCTATTTTACGGCCCAACGAACAAGCAACCGGGGGGAAGTTTGGGGCTCAGGCCGCGTCACCCCGTCAGTACCGTATCCATGCTTGTTTGTGGCAAGAGTTCGGCGTTTTCTTCCGCCAAAGTTTTTCAAGGGTGAAGCCAGTGGCAGGTACGACAGGTGACGCGGGCACGCGACGCGATTTTCTCTATGTGGCGTCGGGCGCGATGGGCGCTGTCGGCGTCGCCGCAGTGGCATGGCCGCTGATCGATCAGATGAACCCGTCGGCCGCGGCGCTGGCGCTGGGCACGTCGGAGATCGACATCGCCTCGATCCAGCCCGGCCAGCAGATCGTCTTCAAGCATCGCGGCCTGCCGCTGTTCGTGCGCCGCCGCACCCCGGCCGAAATCGAAGCGGCCAAGGCGGTGGACGTGAATTCGCTGCCCGATCCCCTGGCGCGCAACGCCGCCCTGCCGGACAACGCCCCCGCCACCGACGCCAGCCGCGCCATCAAGCCGGAATGGCTGGTGCTGATCGGCGTCTGCACCCATCTGGGCTGCACCCCCGCCGTTTCGACGCCGCAGCAGCCGCAGGGCGAATATGGCGGCTGGCTCTGCCATTGCCACGGTTCGGCCTACGATACGGCGGGCCGCATCCGCAAAGGCCCGGCGCCGACCAATCTTCCCGTGCCGGCTTACACGTTCATGTCTGAC
Organism: Sphingomonadales bacterium UBA6171; assembly: GCA_002422985.1. Taxonomy (GTDB): domain Bacteria; phylum Pseudomonadota; class Alphaproteobacteria; order Sphingomonadales; family Sphingomonadaceae; genus Sandaracinobacteroides. The sequence continues at coordinate 379 of DITZ01000091.1, read as the reverse complement.
ACCCGTATCAAGGTCGGTTGAGGAGAATAAAAATGTCTGGCCCTTCGACCTACAATCCCAAATCCGGAATCGAGAAGTGGATCGATTCGCGTCTGCCGCTGCCGCGTCTGATGCACGACACGATGAGCACCTTCCCGACGCCGCGTAACCTGAACATCTGGTACACCTTCGGCGGCATCCTCACCTTCTGCCTGGCGGTCCAGATCGTCACCGGCATCGTTCTGGCGATGCATTATGTCGCCAGCGCCAGCCTGGCCTTTGGCTCGGTTGAAGCCATCATGCGCGACGTCAATTACGGCTGGCTGATTCGCTATGTGCACGCCAACGGCGCGTCCATGTTCTTCCTGGCCGTCTATATCCACATGTTCCGCGGCCTCTA
>DITZ01000034.1:384-11606 GCA_002422985.1 Sphingomonadales bacterium UBA6171 | reverse complement strand
GCGGTGAGCGAGCGCGGCATGGCGCGTTGCAGGATGAGGAGATCGGCCACCAGCCAGGGCTTCACCGCGTCCCGATAGACCCAGCGATAGGCGGAGAGTGCCGAGACGGTGCGCAGCAGCGTGGTCCACTGGAAATAATCGAGGCTGCCGCCGACCTTTTCCGTGCGGGGCAGCAGCAGATGATATTTCACATCCAGCAGCCGGGCGGTGTTGTCCGCGCGCTCGATCGCGGTGCCCAGCCGCATGAACCAGTAAGTCGATTCGCGCAGCTGCGACCGGTGGGCGGCGCCTTCATACATGAGGACGCCGTTGGAGACGGAATCGATGAGGCGCATGAGGGCGGCGGAATCGGGGATGCCGGTGCCGAAGCGCAGGATTTCGAGCCAGGCACCATTTACCGCTTCCCAGGTTTCCAGCGTGAGCGAGGTGCGCACGGCCCGGCCATTCAGCCGCGCCTTTTCGAGGCAGGAGCGGATGGAGGAGCTGTTGTCTGGCGAGAGCGCCAGATAATGGGCGACATGATCTTCGGATAACGGCAGCCCCTCGTCGCCAAAGGCGTGGGAGACGGCGGCGGATTTGACGGCGCTTTCCCAGGCGGCATCGGCCCCGCCATGCGAGGCGGGGAGCGAGGAGAGCCGCAGCGTGGCGTCGATCAGGCGGCAGAGGAAGGAGGCGCGTTCGAGGTAGCGGCCCATCCAGTAGAGATTCGAGGCGGACCGCGACAGCATCAGCGATGCTCCGGCATGGAAAATGGCGATAGCATCAGCGATGCTCCAGCTTGGAAAATGGCGACAGCATCACAGATTGCCGGCCGCGCGCATGGCGGCGAGTTCGGGGGTGACAAGGGCATCCTCGATCACCCAGGTGTCTTTGGTGCCGCCGCCCTGGCTGCTGTTCACGACGAGGGAGCCTTCCTTCATGGCGACGCGGGTGAGGCCGCCGGGGACGACGGTGGAGCCTTCCCTGCCGGTGAGGACGAAGGGGCGGAGATCGACGTGGCGCGGCGCCGGGCCGCTGTCGGTGAGCGTGGGGCAGGTGGAGAGCGCCAGCGTGGGTTGCGCGATGAAGCCCGACGGCTTGGCGAGGAGCTTGTGACGGAATTCCTCGATCTGCGCGGCGGTGGCGTGCGGGCCGACCAGCATGCCATAGCCGCCGGAGCCGTCCACCTCTTTCACCACCAGTTCGGGCAGGCGATCCAGCACTTCCTTCAGCGCATCCGGTTCGCGGCAGCGCCAGGTGGGGACGTTGGGGAGGATGGCATCCCTACCGGTGTAGAAGCGGATGAGATCGGGCATATAGGTGTAGATCGCCTTGTCGTCGGCGATGCCGGTGCCGATGGCGTTGGCGAGCGTCAGGTTGCCGGCGTGGGTGGCGCGGACGAGGCCGGGAACGCCGAGCATCGAATCCGGGCGGAAGGTGAGCGGATCGAGGAAGGCGTCGTCTACGCGGCGGTAGAGGATGTCGATGCGCTTCGGGCCTTCGGTGGTGCGCATGTAGAGGCAATCGGCGTGGACGAAGAGATCGGAGCCTTCGACCAGTTCCACGCCCAGCTTGTCGGCGAGGAAGCTATGTTCATAATAAGCGCTGTTGTGGACGCCCGGCGTGAGGACGGCGAGGCAGGGTTCACTCTGGCAGCCGCGCGGGGCGACCGAGGTGAGGGAGGAGAGCAGCGCCTCGGGGTAGGTCTCCACCGGGCGGATGCCGCCATGGTGCGAAATGTCGGCGATGAGTTCGGGGACGAGGCGGAGCATCACCTCGCGGTTTTCCAGCATATAGGAGACGCCGGACGGCGTGCGGGCGTTATCTTCCAGCACCATGAACTGATCGGGGCCGGTGCGGACCAGATCGACGCCGGAGATGTGCACCCACACGTCTGCGGCCGGGCGGCGGCCGACCTGCACGGGGGAGAATTGATCGTTCAGCAGCACGATGTCTTCGGGGATGATGCCGGCCTTCAGACATTCCTGCGCGCCATAGACGTCGGCCAGAAAGGCATTCAGGGCGACGACGCGCTGGATCAGGCCTTCTTCCAGTCTGGCCCATTCGGAGGCGAGGAGGATGCGCGGGATGATGTCAAACGGGATGAGGCGTTCGGAGGCATCGGGATCGCCGTAAACGGCGAAGGTGATGCCGATGCGGCGGAAGAAGAGTTCGGCCTGTTTGCGCCGGGTTTGCAGCAGATCGTCGCTGGCGCTGGCGAGCCAGCGGCTGACCGCGGCATAGGCCGGGCGAACGTCTGTGCCGCCGTAACCGGAATGGCCGAACATTTCATCAAAGGGCGTTCTGTTCACCCGCCCATCTTGTGCGCCGCGGCATGGATTGTGCAACCAGAAAATTCAGCGGCGTGCAGAAGGGGTTGCCCATGGCGGTGCCGCCTATTCGTCTTGTACGCGCGGCGCTGGTTCGCGCACGGGCGCGCGGGCGGCGGCGGCGCGCGGTGATTCGCGCTGCGGCGATTCGGCGCGCGGGGGGCGTTGGGGCTGCGCCTGCTGCGGGCGCTGTTGCCCGGGCGCGGCGTGGGGGTGCCGTGGCGCGTCGCGGGAATGCTGGGGCGGGCGCTGCTGGTGCTGGCCTTCGCCGCCGGAATGCGTCCGGGGCGGGCGCTGCTGGTGCTGATACTGCTGCTGGCCTTCGGGGTGCTGCCAGGTCTGGCGCGGCCGGGTGGAGCGCGGGTGATCGCTTTGATCCGGCGTGTAGGCCGGGCGTTCATGTGTCTGGCCATTGCCGGGGCGATTGGGGTAATCGGGACGGCCATGGTCCGGCCGGTCATGGTTTGATCGGTCGGGACGCCAGCTTGGGTGGCCCGGCGGCGGCGGGCGCCAGCCGATGGGGGGGCTTTGCCAGCCGGCATGGAAGCGGTTGCCGGGAATCCAGTACCAGCCGCGCGCGCTGTCGCGGCGCCACTGGCCGTAATGATCGGTGGCAAAGCCAAAGGGATCGCGGCTGACCCAGCGCAGGCCGTAGCGGGGATCATGCACCCACTGGCCGGACATATAGGGCTGCCAGCCCGGCCCGACGCCGGTGGGGAACCAGACGCGGCCATAGCCGGGGTAGCTGTCCCACCGGCCATAGCTGCCGAGGCTGTCGTAGAAAATATCGTTCGACCAGGCGTCGCGGCCCCACCAGCCGGGATAGCCATAATCCATGGACCCATAGCGTTCGGTGCCGGGGGCCTCGCCATAGTCGGCGAGGTTCATGCAGCCGGCGAGCGGCACGAGGGCGGCGATGAGAGCGAGCCTGTTCATGCGGCGCAGAATCGGCCCGTTGCGTTGAATGGCGCTTGAATGGGCTGTTCTGGCATTATTTATGTCCGGCCGGATTTCAGCCGGTGCCGGCTGCGTCGCGCAGCCTAGCCCACCGGCTCGCCCGGATAGGTGCCAAAGCCTTGTTCGCGCAGGATATAGCCGGAGCGGCCCTGCGCCTCCACGCGGCACCAGCTGCCTTCGCACATGGTGATGCGGGCGATAACGCCCGGCTCGGCGCGCAGCACGATGGGAGAGGAGAGATCGGCACGCGCGTGCAGGTTGCGGGTGGTGCGGATGATTTGCAGGCTGCGTTCCGTCTTCAGCATGGCGCGGTCCATCCAGCCTTCGGTGCCGTCTGCATCGCGCACGCGACGCCAGATATTCCATTCATAGGTGATTTCCAGCGGGGTGCCGGGCCGGACATATTCCCACAGCACCGGATATTCCTTGCCCGGTCCGGCCCGCATATAGGCGCGGCCGGAGCGCAGCGAGCCGAAGCGCGGCACGGGGAGGCCGGAACGGTTTTTCAGCGCATCGGGGTTGGAAGGCTCAGCCGCCGGCCTGGCGGGCTTGACGGGCCTGGCGGGCTGCCCGGCGGCCGGGGCGGCAAGCAGCAGGAGGAGGGCAACGCGGTGCATCATGCGCTGATGCCGCCAAGGCTGAAGGCTTGCAAGTCTGGCCCCCGATGTGCGACGCAGGGACATGCCCGCCCGCTTTGAAAAATTCGATGGCAAGCCGCGCGTGATCGTGACGCGCCGGCTGCCCCAGGCCGTGGAAACCCGCATGGCCGAGCTGTTTGATGTCGAGCTGAATCTGCTCGACCTGCCCTGGTCGGCAGAGAAAATGCACGCCGCGATGCAGGATTGCGACGTGCTGGTGCCGACCGTGACCGACGATCTGAGCGCGGCATTGCTGGCGGGCGCGGGTGATCGGCTGAAGCTGATCGCCAATTTTGGCGCCGGCGTGGATCATATCGATATCCCGGCCGCCCGCGCCAGGGGCCTTACCGTTACCAATACCCCCGGCGTACTGACGGAAGACACCGCCGACATGGTGATGGCGCTGATTCTGGCGGTGCCACGCCGGCTGGGCGAGGGGGAGAAGATGGTCCGCTCCGGCAGCTGGGGCGGCTGGGCACCCACGGGGATGCTGGGGCATCGCATCGGCGGCAAGCGGCTGGGCATCGTGGGCATGGGGCGCATCGGTCAGGCCGTGGCGCACCGGGCGCGGGCGTTCGGGCTTGCCATCCATTATCACAACCGCAAGCGGCTGCCGACCGTGGTGGAGCATGGGCTGGAGGCGACCTGGTGGCCGACGCTGGAGGCGATGCTGGAGCGGGTGGACATTGTGAGCCTGAACTGTCCGGAGACGCCGGAATCGCATCATATGATCGATGCCGCGCGGCTGAAGCTGATGCCGCGCCACGCCTATCTCATCAACACCGCGCGCGGCGCGCTGGTGGACGAGCCGGCGCTGGCGGATTGTCTGGAGCGCGGCGGGATCGCCGGGGCGGGGCTGGATGTGTTCGAGCATGAGCCGGCGGTGGAGCCGCGCCTTCTGGCGCTGCCCAATGTGGTGCTGCTGCCGCACCTGGGATCGGCCACTTTTGAAGGGCGGCTCGCGATGGGCGAGAAGGTGATCGCCAACATCCGCATGTTTGTGGACGGGCACCGGCCGCCGGATCAGGTGTTGGCGGACTATTGAATCACCGATGACCGCGCCGCGCCAGAAGGAGCTGCGGCTCGCGCTGATCTGCTATGGCGGGGTGAGTCTGGCCGTCTATATGCATGGCGTGACCAAGGAGCTGTGGAAGCTGCTGCGCGCGTCTGAGGCGCGGACGGCGCGCGGGGTGGCGGCCGAGGGCGATACCGAGGCGGTGTGGTCGCAACTGCTGGCTGCCATTGGCGCGCGGGTGGAGCTGCGCGTGGTGACGGACATTGTGGCGGGGGCGTCGGCCGGCGGGCTGAACGGCGTGATGCTGGCACATGCCATTGTGTCGGGTGCCAGCATGGAGCCGCTGCGCGACCTGTGGCTGGAAGACGCGGATGTGGAGCGGCTGCTGGACCCGGCGGCGAGGGGCGCGCCGGCGCTGCTGGGGCGGCTGGCGAATTTCTACAAGGAGCCGGTTGCCTGGATGGCGGCGCGGCGATCGGGCGCGCTGGCGGCGGTGGACGACCCGGCGGTGCGGGCGGAGATTGCGGGCAAGCTGGCGCTTTTTGTGCGCAGCCGCTGGTTCGATCCGCCTTTTTCCGGCGACGGGCTGGTCGCCATGCTGGACGAGGCGCTGGATAATATGTCGGCCGGCGGGGTGGGGGAGGCGCTGGTGCCGCCCACCATGGGGATGGACCTGTTTGTGACGGCCACGGATTATCATGGCCGGGTGGCGATGCTGCCGATTCATTCGCCGCCCTTTGTGATGGAAAAGGAGCATCGGCGGCTGTTTGCCTTTCATGCGCCCGCGGTGATGGCGCCACAGATGGAGCCGATGTCGCAGCGCGTGCCCATCGTTGAGCGGCGCATCGGGGAGCAGCCGGCGCTGCTGCTGGCGGCGCGGGCAACATCCTGTTTTCCAAGCGCTTTTCCTCCAGCGCATGTGGGGGAGATCGATGCGCGGCTGGAAAAGACCGGGAAAAGCTGGCCGGGGCGGGAACAGTGGCTGGCGGCCAATCTGCCCGGCGACCGGGCACCCGAGGATGTGCGGCTGATCGACGGATCGGTGCTGAACAATGCGCCCTTCGGGCCGGCGATTGCCACAGTGCGCACGCGGCCGGCGCATCGGGAGGTGGACCGGCGCATTGTCTATATCGATCCGAAGCCGGGCATAAGCGGGGCGGCGGATGCGCTGGAGTATCGGCCGCCGGGCTTTTTCACGACGATCCTGCGGGCGCTGGCGGATATACCGCGCGAGCAGCCGATCCGCGACAGCCTGGAGGCGATTGAGGGCCTGTCCCGTCGGGTGCGGCGGCTGCGGGCCGTGATTGATGGCATGACGCCGGCGGTGGACGCCGCCATCGAGCGGGCGGTCGGCCCGCGATTCTTTGTGATGCCGCTGACCAGCGAGCGGGTTGCGAAGGCAAGGTTTCGCACCCAGTCGCAGGCGGCGAAAGAGGCGGGCTTTGCCTTTGCCGGCTATGCGCAGCTGAAGCTGCGGTCGGTGCTGGACGAAGTGGCCATGCTGCTGGCGCGGGCGGCGGGCCGGCAGGACGAGGCGGACCGGGCACGGATTCGCGCGGCGCTGGAGGCGGCGGCCGGCGAGCGCGGGGCCTTTGATCAGAATGGAGCGACGGGCTGGTCGCCGGCGAAGAGCGGCTATGTGCAGCTGCTGCGCGGGCTGGATGTGGGCTTTCGGGTACGGCGGCTGCGCTTTGTTATCCGGCGGCTGACGGGCGATATCGCCATGGCCGCCGATGCGGATGAGCGCGCGGCGCTGGAGGCGGCGAAGGCGGCGCTGCACGGCGTGCTGGCGCCGTTCCTGGCGCTGCGGTCGGAAAGCCATGGCGGCACGGCGGCGCTGGCGGTGGCGGCCGAGGATATATTGGCGGCCAACGACGCTGCGGCACGCGGGCTGGCCGGGCACCGGGCGCTCGACCGGGCGACGGCGGCGCTGGATCTGGCCGCGCTGGATGAAGCGTCGGACGCGATGCTGTTGCGCTCGGCGCTGCATCCCGGGCTGGATCGGGCGCGGCGACGCGGCATGTTGCGCAGTTTTCTGGGCTTTCCATTTTATGACATCGTGATCCTGCCGCTGATGCAGGATGAGGCGGCGGACAGTTTTGACGAGATTCGGGTGGACCGGATTTCGCCGGACGATGCCCGGACGCTGAAAAAGGGGGGCACGCGCGCGTGCCTGAAAGGGTGGCAGTTGAATGCCTTTGGCGGCTTTTTCAGCCGCGCCTGGCGCGAGAATGACTATCTGTGGGGGCGGCTGCATGCGGCCGATCGGCTGGTGGATATCCTGCTGTCCAGCGCGCAGGAATCGGGCTGCCATGATGTGGACGCCGGGGAGTGGAAAGAAAGACTGTTTCGCGCCATCCTTGTGACGGAACGGGAGAGCCTGACCCGAATCGGGCCGCTGTTTGACGAACTGGATGCCACGCTGGCGCAAATGGGGAAGGGAGCATGATGGCAAACGGGCTATTGGCGATGAACCGGCGGGCGATGCTGGGCGCATTGGCAGCCGCAGCAGCCGTTCCGGCGATGCCGGCTTATGCGAAGGGGCCGCGCTATCCGGCGATGCAGGCGCTGATCGATGGCTATGTGGCGGCCGGGCTGGTGCCCGGTGCGGTGGTGGGCGTGGTGCAGCCGGGCCGGCATCAGCCGCACTGGCTGACGGCAGGCAGCAGCGCCTTTGCCGGCGGCCACAAGGTGAACCCCGACACGCTGTGGCGCATCTATTCGATGACCAAGACGGTGACGGGCGTTGCCGTGATGCAGCAGGTGGCGGCCGGGAAAATCACCATCGACACGCCGATTGCGGAGATCATGCCCGAGTTCCGCACCATGCGCGTGGCGATTGATCCGCTGAAATCACTGGAGAGCCGGCCGACGGACAAGCCGATTCTGGTGCGGCACCTGCTGACGCACACGGCGGGTTTCAGCTATAATTTCGGCGGGCAGGAGCCGGTGGAGACGGAATATCGGCGGCAGGGGCTGAACGCCATGTCGCAGAGCTTGGGGCGGCAGCCGGGCGGCCCGGAAACGCCGGGACTGACCGAATATATGCAGCGGCTGGCGACCGTGCCGCTGCGCTATGAGCCGGGAACGCGCTGGCATTACAGCATCGGCCTGGATGTGGCCGGCGCGCTGCTGGAGCGGATGACCGGCAAGACGCTGGACGTGATTTTCGCCGGGCAGCTGTTCGGGCCGCTGGGCATGAACGACACCGGCTTCTGGGTGCCGCCGGCGAAGCGGGCGCGGCTGTCGGCCAATTATAGCTGGCGGAACGAGAAGTGGCAGCCGTTGAAGACGCCGCTGCTGGTCGATTCGCCGGACAGGACCGAATTTGGTGAACGGCCGCTGATGCTGGCGGGCGGCGCCGGGCTGGTTTCATCGGCACATGATTTTGCGCGCTTTGCGCAGATGATGCTGAACGATGGGATGTTCGAAGGCCGGATGCTGCTGCCGCGCACGGTTGCGCGGCTGGCGATGGCGAACCTGATGCCGCCCGGCGTGCTGTTTGGAGACCATGACGGCTTTGGCGCGGGCGGGCGGGCGATTTTGACCGATCAGGCGACCAATCCGGCCAAATATCGGGTGGGCAGCTGGGGCTGGGGCGGGGCGGCGAAAACCATGTTCCATGTGGACCCGGTGCGGGGCCATGCCGTGGTGCTGATGCTGCAATCGCTGGCGACGCTGGATGACGGGCCGAGCGACGCGAAGCTGCTGACGGCGATTGCGAAGGACCGGGGGTAGGCCGGCCCTGTAATATGGGCGGTCAGAATAATCGCCGGTCAAGAAAAGGGGCGCGGATGATGGTTCATCCGCGCCCCTCAAACTTCAGCAGACCGGCCGGGGGCTTATGCCTCGGCTTCGTCAGCTTCGGTGGCGGTTTCTTCGCCTTCGATGGTGCCGGGTTCGGCGTTCGGGTCATAGGCTTCGGTGAAACCGGCTTCTTCGCGCTCGAAGAGGTCGGCGGTCACGTCCACGCCCTTGGCTTGCAGCACGGCTTCTTCCGGCGAACGGGCGACGTTCACACGGGCTTCGAGCGTGACTTCCGGGTGCAGGCTGATCTTCACCGTGGAAATGCCCAGCGATTTAATCGGCTTGTCCAGCACCACGGCCGCCTTTGTCACCTTGTGGCCGGCTTCCACCAGCACTTCGGCGATGTCGCGGGCCGACACGGAGCCATAGAGCGCGCCGGCGTTGGAGGCCTGGCGGATGAGGACGACGGTGACGTCGGTCATCGTGCCGGCCTGCGCCTGCGCTGCTTCACGCCGCTTGGCATTGTCGGATTCGATCGTTGCGCGCTGGGCTTCGAACTTCGCCTTGTTGGCGTCGGTCGCGCGGAGCGCCTTGCCACGGGGCAGCAGGAAGTTGCGGGCAAAGCCGGGCTTCACGGAGACGATGTCGCCGATGCGGCCGAGCTTTTCGACGCGTTCGAGAAGGATGACGTCCATCTGGCGCTCCTTACTTCACGAGGTAGGGCAGCAGGCCGAGATGGCGTGCGCGCTTGATGGCTTGCGAAAGTTCGCGCTGCTTCTTGGCGGAAACCGCCGTGATGCGCGACGGGACGATCTTGCCGCGTTCAGAGACGAAGCCCTGCAGCAGGCGGATGTCCTTATAGTCGATGTTCGGCGCATTGTTGCCGCTGAACGGGCAGGACTTGCGACGACGGAAAAACGGACGGGCCATTACCAGGCTCCTTCAGTCGTTTGGGCGCGCGGGGCGCGGTCCGGACGGGGGCCGCGATCGCCACGATCGCCGCGATCACCACGATCGCCGCGATCACCACGGTCGCCACGGTCTCCGCGATCGCCACGGTCTCCGCGATCGCCGCGCTCGCCACGATCGGACTTTTTCATCATCGCGGACGGGCCGGCTTCCAGCGCATCGACACGGATGGTCTGATAGCGGATCACATCTTCGTTGAGTGCGACCTGGCGCTCCAGTTCGTGCACCGCAGCCGCCGGGGCTTCGATGTTGAGCAGGACATAATGCGCCTTGCGATTCTTGCGGATACGGTAGGCGATGGTACGCAGGCCCCAATATTCGGTGCCCTGAATCGTGCCGCCATTATCCGTGACGATTTTGGAGAAGGCTTCGGTGATGCCTTCGACCTGCGCGGGGGTAAGATCCTGCCGCGCGAGGTACACATGCTCGTAAAACGGCATGATGTCTCTTTCTCTGTCTCTGCCGATCGCAAGCGTGCGCCGTGTGCGCCCGCCCTCCGGCTGTCTTTGGAAGGGCGGGCCTTTAGCGGGCGGCGGGCGGGAATGCAAGGGGTAGGTGTCAGCCGGCCAGGGTGTTTTGGGCTATGCCGGCCAGATGGGCGAGCATGGCGAGGGTGGGTGGGCCGGTGCGGCGGGCGGCGGTGATGGTGCCGGCCAGCGTGCCGGCGCTGCCCTGACGGGCGTTGAGCCACTGATCCACGGCGGTCAGCGGGTCTTCGCCGCTGCTGGTGATGCGGCGGATGAGATCGAGCCGCATGGCTTCGAAATTGCGCACCGTGGTGGCGACCAGCAGCCGTTCCCAGCCGTCTGCCGGGGCGAGGCTGGCAGCGGCGCCCTTGGCCCAATCGAGGCCGAGCGCTTCACCCAGCCGGGTATAGGCCTCTGCCGTGCGCGATTCGTCTGCCGACAGATCCGACGCCAGCGCCACGATGGACGCGGCACCGCTGAGCGCGTGGAGGGTGGCGATCCAGTCCGTCACTCTGGCGGGGCTGCCGGCGGCGGACAGGCGGGCGCGGACGGCATCGACCTGCGCGCGCGGTTCCGGGCGCAGCAGCGTGTCCAGCCGGGGCAGCAGGCGTTGCAGGCCGGGGGCGAGGCGGGTGGAGAGATGCGCCGGGCTGGCGGCACCCTTGCCGCGCGCGATGTCCGACACCAGCGTGCGGATGATGGCGGCGGCTTCGGCGTGGAGCGTCAGGGCGACGGTGGCGGGCACGTCGGCGCTGTCGATCGCCGCCCACAGGCTGGGGAGATCGAACAGCGTGCGGGCCGAGACGAAGGCGGCGGCAACGGTGACGAGCGGCACGCCCAGTTCGGCGGACAGTTCATGCGCGAGGCCGGGGCCGCCGCGATTGACCAGCAGATTGGCGAGCTTGGTGGCGATGATCTCGCGGCGCAGTTGGTGGCCGGTGATATTGTCGGCGAAATCGCTCTGCATGGCGGCCGGGAAGGCGTGCACCAGATCCGGCTCCAGCAGCGGATCGTCAACCACGGGCGAGGCGACCAGCGCGTCCTTCAGCTCCATCTTGGCATAAGCGAGGAGGATGGCGAGTTCGGGGCGGGTGAGGCTGATGCCCAGCCGCTTGCGTTC
>DITZ01000034.1:203-353 GCA_002422985.1 Sphingomonadales bacterium UBA6171 | reverse complement strand
GCGGATGTGGCTGTCGAGCGCGGCGGTCCCCAGCGATTGCGCGATGGAGAGGGCCAGCGTCTGGGCGCTATTGTCTGACAGCACCAGGTCGGCGACTTCGTCGGTCATTTCCGCCAGCAGGCTGTCGCGGCGGGCGCGGTTGAGCCTGCG
>DITZ01000034.1:0-198 GCA_002422985.1 Sphingomonadales bacterium UBA6171 | reverse complement strand
CGCTGTTGTCGATGAAATCGGTGTTCACCCGGCCGCCGTTGGTGGCAAAGGCGATGCGGCCGGCCTGTGTCATGCCCAGATTGGCGCCCTCGCCCACGACGCTGGCGCGCAATTCCTCTCCATTCACGCGGTGGCCGTCGTTGGCGCGATCACCGGCATCGGCGTTCGATTCTTCGGCGGCCTTCACATAGGTGCCGA
>DITZ01000020.1:6426-9260 GCA_002422985.1 Sphingomonadales bacterium UBA6171 | reverse complement strand
AAGTTCGTGACCGGCAAGGCGCTGGCGCTGGGGCTGCGCCCGATCGTGGTGGTGAACAAGATCGACCGGCCGGATGCGCGGGCGCAGGAAGTGCTGGACGAGGTTTTCGACCTGTTCGTGACGCTGGATGCAACCGACGAACAGCTTGATTTCCCCGTGCTTTTTGCGTCCGGCCGCAATGGATATGCGGGCCGCGACGCCAGCGTGCGATCCGGCGACCTGGTGCCGATGTTTGAAACCATTGTCAGCCATGTGCGCCCGCCGGTGGCTGATCCTGATGCGCCGTTCCAGTTTCTGGTGTCGCTGCTGGATCGCGACAATTTCGTGGGCCGTATCCTGACCGGCCGTATCGAGGCCGGGACGATCCGCACCAATATGCAGATCCGCGCGATGGCGCCCGATGGCAGCACGGTGGAGGAAGGCCGGGCGACCAGGATCATGGCATTCCGGGGCCTGGAGCGGGTGCCGGTGGACGAAGCCATGGCCGGCGACATCATCAGCCTGGCCGGCCTGACGGTCGCGACCGTTGCCAATACCATCGCCGACCCTTCGGTGACGGAACCGCTGCACGCGCAACCCATTGATCCGCCCACGCTTTCCATGCGTTTCTCGGTGAATGACAGCCCCTTTGCCGGCAAGGAAGGCTCCAAGGTTACCAGCCGCATGATCCGCGATCGGCTGATGCGCGAATCCGAGGGCAATGTGGCGATCCGCGTGACCGAATCCGCGGACAAGGACAGTTTCGACGTTGCCGGGCGTGGCGAATTGCAGCTGGGCGTGCTGATTGAAACGATGCGCCGTGAAGGTTTTGAGCTTTCCATCAGCCGGCCGCGCGTGATTTTCGGCAAGGATGAAAATGGTGGCCGCACCGAGCCTTATGAAACCATCGTCATCGATGTCGATGATGCCTATTCCGGCACCGTTGTCGAGAAGATGGCGGCCCGTAAGGCTGAAATGACCGACATGCGGCCTTCGGGTGGCGGCAAGGTTCGTCTTACCTTCTCTGGCCCTTCACGCGGGCTGATTGGTTATCATGGCGAGTTTTTGTCTGATACGCGCGGCACGGGGATTATGAACCGGCTGTTCGATCGCTATGGCCCCTGGAAGGGTCCGATTGCCGGCCGCTCCAACGGGGTGCTGATCTCCACGGAAACCGGTGAAGCGGTGGGCTATGCGCTGGGCTATCTGGAACCGCGCGGCGTGCTGATGGTGGTGCCGGGCGAAGCGGTTTATGCCGGCATGGTGGTGGGCGAAAATGCCCGCGACGATGATCTGGAAGTCAACCCGCTGAAATCAAAGGCGCTTACCAACTTCCGTGCCAGCGGCAAGGATGATGCGCTGCGCTTGTCGCCGCCGAAGCGGCTGACGCTGGAGCAGGCGATTGCCTATATCAACGAGGATGAGCTGGTGGAAGTAACGCCGCAATCCATCCGGGTGCGCAAGCTGCATCTGGACCCGCATGAGCGCAAGCGGCACAGCCGTTCGATGAAGCAGGCGGTGTGATAAAGCATTGAACGAACAGGGATTTCCGGCATCTTCCCATATGGCCGCCGCGCTGGCGCTGGCGCGGGATGCGGCGGCGGCCGGGGAGGTGCCGGTGGGGGCGGTGGTAACAGCCGCCGATGGGCGCGTGCTGGCCGGGGCGCATAATCAGACGCGCAGCCTGCCCGATCCGACCGCACATGCCGAGATTCTGGCGCTGCGGGAAGCGGCGAAGGTGCTGGGAAATGAACGGCTTATCGGCTGCACCCTGTGGGTGACGCTGGAGCCCTGCCCCATGTGCGCGGCGGCCATATCCGAAGCGCGGCTGGCGCGGCTGGTTTATGGCGCGACCGATCCCAAGGGTGGGGGTGTGGAACATGGGCCGCGCATTTTTGCCCATAGCCGGCATGCGCCGGAGCTGGTTTCCGGCGTGGGCGAGACGGAATCAGCGGCGCTGCTGAAGGCGTTTTTTACCGACAGACGATGATTGATTGAATGATTTTCGACAGCGGTTACCGGGGAACGCGGTTCGCGGTGGCGCGGATGGCGGTTAGCCTCTATCGCGCCCATCACGCATAAGACTGGCATTCACACAATTGGAGACGGATTTTGGCGGACGGCGGGCGGCGGACTTTTGCGATCATCGCGCACCCGGACGCGGGCAAGACCACATTGACGGAGAAGCTGCTGCTTTCCGGCGGGGCCATCCGCGAGGCGGGCGAGGTGCGGGCGCGCGGCGACCGGCGGCGGGCGCGATCGGACTGGATGAAAATCGAGCAGCAGCGCGGCATTTCCGTCACCTCGTCGGTGATGACCTTCGAGGCGCTGGGCTGCACCTTCAACCTGCTGGACACGCCGGGGCACCAGGATTTCTCGGAAGATACCTATCGCACGCTGACCGCCGTGGATTCAGCGGTGATGGTGATCGACGCGGCCAAGGGCATCGAGGCGCAGACGCTGAAGCTGTTTGAAGTGTGCCGGCTGCGCGACGTGCCGATCATCACCTTCATCAACAAGGTGGACCGCGAGGGGCTGTCGCCCTTTGCGCTGATGGACGAGATTGCCGAAAAACTGGCATTGGATGTGGTGCCCAAGGTGTGGCCGGTGGGGATGGGTGGGCTGTTTCGCGGGCTGTTCGATTTTGACAGCAACCGGCTGACGCTGGTGGACAAGGAAGGCAGCCGCGAGGTGCAGACGGGCGGGCTGGATGACCCGCTGCTCGATACGCTGCTGCCGGCCGATGAGCTGGCGCGGTTCCGCGAGGATGCGATGATCGCGGCGGAAGCCAGCCCGGATTTTGATCTGGCGAAATATCGCGCCGGGGCCATGACGCCGGTTTATTTCGGCTCGGC
>DITZ01000020.1:0-6418 GCA_002422985.1 Sphingomonadales bacterium UBA6171 | reverse complement strand
TTCAAGGTGCAGGCCAATATGGACCCGAACCACCGCGACCGGGTGGCCTTTATGCGGGTGTGTTCCGGCACGCTGAAGCGGGGGATGAAGCTGACGCAGCAGCGCACGGGAAAGGCGGTGGCCATCCACAACCCGATCTTCTTCTTCGCCAGCGACCGCGAACTGGTGGAGGAAGCGCTGCCCGGCGACATTGTGGGTATCCCCAACCATGGCACGCTGCGGGTGGGGGATGCGCTGTACGAGGGCGCGCCGGTGCGCTTTACCGGGCTGCCGGATTTTGCGCCGGAAATCCTGCGCCGCGCCAAGCTGGATGATCCGATGAAATCCAAGCAGATGCGCAAGGCGTTGGAGGATCTGGGCGAAGAAGGCGTGGCGCGGGTGTTCCGGCCGATGCTCGGCTCGGCCTGGGTGGTGGGCGTGGTGGGGGCGTTGCAGCTGGACGTGCTGCAATCGCGCATATTGGCTGAATATGGCGTGGCGGTGACGTTTGAACCCTGTGGATTCGATGCGGCGCGCTGGCTGAGCTGCGATGATGCCGCGGAGCTGCGGCGCATGGTGGACGGGATGCGCAGCCAGATGGCGGAGGATGCCAATGGCGATGTCGTGTATCTGGCGCGGGACAGTTGGGAGATGGCGCGGGTGATGCGTGAGTGGCCGAATATTCGCTTTGGAACAACGCGGGAGCGGCATTAGCGGCACTTCGCGTCAGGGCGGGCGGCAAAGGGCGATTTTCTGCGTTCCGCTGCTCGTAAATCACCCTTTTCGTCACGCCCTGAGGCGAAGTGCGGCGAAGCATGGGGCGGGTTTCCTTTTCCCGCATTGGGTTTTGACCCTGCGCCCCCACCCCCGGCCCCTCCGTGCAAGGGGAGGGGGGAGGGTGTTGGGGGATTTGTTGATTTGGGTTAGCCTGTTGCGGGTTTGGCAGGAGGTGGGGATGCGGGGGCTGGTTTTGCTGCTGTTGCTGGGGGGCTGTGCTTTTCGGCCGCAGGTTGGCGGGATGGCGATCGACCATAATGAATTTGTGGCGGAGACAGCCAACCGGCAGACATTGTTGAATATATTGCGGGCCAGAGAAAGGGAGCCGCTGCATTTTACCAGTTTTTCAAAAGTATTGGGGAGTGCGCGGGCGGCGGGATCGCTGGGCAGCGGGGTTGCGTTGAATGGGGATGGGGGGAGTGTGAGCACCTCAGTGGGGGCGTCCGGAGCGGCGACGGTGGTGGAGACGGCGACGCAGGGGACGACGAATTTTACGCCCAATATCGGCGTGAATATCAGCACGGGAACCGATTTCGAGATTGCGATCAACGCGACCGACGATTTCTACAAGGGGATATTGGGGCCGCTCGCCACCTCCACCATCGTGCATTTTCTGCGGCAGGGCTATCCGGCGGATTTACTGTCGCACCTGTTGATCGGGCGGATGGAATTTTATGCGCAGCTGACCAGGCCGGATGGCGCGGTGGAAATGGCGCTGTTGAAGAGCGTGGCCAATTCACCCGATGATGCGGACAGTGCGCGGGATTTTGGCGATGTGATGAAGTGCCGCAAGCTCGGCTATCAGTTCAAGCCGGGGCAGGCGACGACGCTGCCGGTGCAAAGCCTGACCGATCTGGCGGGGGTGCCGGCCGAGGTGCTGGCGCGGCTTTCCGTGGTGGACAAGGATGCGACGGCACCGTTCCGGCTGGTGACGCCGGGGCGGTCTGACTATGTCATCGCTTTGACGGCGCCGCCCAAGGACATGGCAGGGTGCGGGGCGTCGTACCGGATGCTGTCGGGCGCCATGCAGGCCTGGATGGCGGAGCAGCAGCTGACGGGGCGGGCGGCCGATGCCATGACGTCGACCTATGCCCTCTATCAGGGGCTGACGGAGCGCGCCGGGCAGATCGAGGGGGCGCCCACGGCGCGGGGCGATACATCAGGACTGGCGACCGGCATTTCGGAGGGGATTTCGGGCGCGGGCGGTGCGACCTTTGCCAGCGAAGGCTATTTCACCCGGCTGCTGCCGGACGGCTGGAAGGGCGATCTGGTGATCGAGATGTCGTTCCGCTCGGTTGAGGGGATATTCTATTATCTGGGGGAATATGTGCGCGATCCGGCGACCTCGCCCAAGCTGTTTCACCGCAATTGCGATGCGACGGTGAATGATGGCTATTGCGTGCCGGTGCTGCGGGTGGTGCCGGCGTCTGACATGGGCGGGCTGCCGCGCTTTGCCGATATGGACTATCGGGGGACGCGCTATGCGCTGCCGCTGTCTGGCGCCAGCATTTCGGCGCAAGCCGGGCGCACGTCGCAGACGGTGGCGCTGTTGCAGCAATTGCTGAATCTGCACCGGTCTTCGAAGGATCTGCCGTCCACACCCTTGGTGCGGGTTCTGAATTAGGCAGCGGGCGGGGGTTTGTGGCCCCCGCCCCGCTTCATCCGCAGGTTCAGGTTCAGGCCGTGATGGCGGCGCGGCGGCGGCGGGCGGCGTAGCCGACCATGCCGAAGCCGGCGATCATGAACGCCCAGGTGGCGGGTTCCGGCAGCACGGTGGGGCCGGTCACATCTTCATAGAAGAAGAAGGCGCTCTGATAGGTGCGCGAACCGAGACCGGAGCTGTCCAGCGTCATCAGCTGATTGGCGGTTGAGAAAGAGAAAGCGCCGCTGCCGGTCTTGAACAGGCTGCTCCAGAAATAATTGCCCATGTGGACATAGATGTTGGTCTGCGTGAGCGGATCGGTGATCGGCAGGATGTTGGCGCTGGGGTCGGTAAAGCTCAGCACCGACGTTGTTTGCAGCGCATCCTCCTCGCCGGTAAGCAGGCCGAACCACACAGCGCTGCCTTCGGGCAGGGTGATGGAGCCGCCGGTGAAGGTGACCGTGAGATCGAGCGTGTCGCCATCAGCAATGACGGTGTCCGCAATCGACACGCTGTTCAGAGCGTAGGGCAGAATGCTGCTCTCGTTGAACTCGGCCGTGATGGTGTGGACGGTGGCGGCGGCCGGGCTGGCGAGTGCCAGGATGGCGGCGAGTGCGAAAGCGGATTTGAAGTTCATGATGGTTCCTCCTTTTCGTGCAGGTGATGCAACCATCAAATGCAAGCAAGATTCATGCCAGCAGGACAAGTTGTTGATATATATAATCATGCGATCAAGAATTAACCATATTGTGTAAGGCTGGCCGACATTCATCCCGGTTTTAACCGCAATATGTGCGCCCATTATCGGGGCATCGGCGGCCTTTGGCGCGCCTGAATCCGGGGGCTTTGCATCCGGCCCGGCGGCGGCGGGATTGGCCGCTGGCTGCGCTTTGCGGCTTTCAATTGCATGAACGGGGGAATGGCCGCTAGGAGAGGCCATTGGGTTGTTATCGGGAGCAGGATGATGACGGAGCTTGATCGGCTGAACAAAGACAATCGCATGACCTATGAAGGCTTTCTGACACTGACGAAGCTGGGCATCATCGGCGTTTGTCTGGTGCTTATCGCGATGGCGGTCTTTCTGGTTTGAGGCGGGCAGCAGGCCTGGCCGGATGGGTCGGGCCGGCCATGGCCTGAACGGGCCGGAAGGGGGAATCAGTTGAAGATTGCGGTTGCACGGGAGACGGCCCCCAATGAGCGGCGGGTCGCGGCGACGCCGGAGACGGTGAGGAAGCTGATCGCACTGGGCGCGGAAGTGGCGGTGGAAACCGGCGCCGGGGCCGGGGCCAATGTGCCGGATGCCGCCTATGCCGAGGCGGGCGCCACCGTTGGCGCGCGCGACGCGGTGCTGGCGGGCGCGGGGCTGATCCTGGGCGTGCAGGGGCCGGACCCGGTGGGGCTGCCTTCGGGCGCGATGCTGGCGGCGAGCCTTAACCCCTATCAGGCAAAGGAACGGCTGGCGGCCTATGCCGCCAGCGGGGTGGAAGCGCTGGCGATGGAGTTCATGCCGCGCATCACGCGGGCGCAATCGATGGACATCTTGTCCAGCCAGGCCAATCTTTCGGGATATAAGGCGGTTATCGATGCCGCCGAAGCCTATGGCCGGGCGTTTCCGATGATGATGACGGCCGCCGGCACGGTAAGCGCGGCGCGGGTGTTTGTGATGGGCGTGGGCGTGGCCGGATTGCAGGCGATTGCGACCGCGCGGCGGCTGGGCGCGGTGGTGAGTGCGACCGACGTGCGGCTGGCGACCAAGGAGCAGATATTGAGCCTGGGCGGCAAGCCGGTGTTTGTGGAGGATGACGAGACGAAGGCGGCGGAAACCGCCGGCGGCTATGCGCGCGAGATGTCGGACGCCTATAAGGCCAAGCAGGCGGCGCTGGTGAGCGAGACTATTGCCAAACAGGATATCGTGATCACGACGGCGCTGATTCCGGGGCGGCCGGCGCCGAAGCTGGTGAGCGCGGCGCAGGTGGCGACAATGAAGCCGGGAAGCGTGATCATCGACATGAGCGTGGTGCAGGGCGGCAATGTGGAAGGATCAAGGGCGGATGAGCGGGTGGTGACGGCCAATGGCGTTACCATCATGGGATTCTCCAACTATGCCAGCCGGTTGGCGGCGGATGCCTCGGCGCTTTACAGCCGGAATCTGCTGACCTTTGTGACGACATTCTGGGACAGGGATTCGCGGTCGCTGAAGCTGCCGGATGAGGATGAGATTGTTCAGGCGGTGCGGGTGACGGCCGGCGGGCAGATTGTGCATCCGGGGTTGAAATCATGATCCTCCCCCGGTGGGGGAGGTGGCGCGCAGCGCCGGAGGGGTGTCATGCTCGCCGGTGATGAGCGCAGCATCGGGCGTGCTCGCCAGCTTCGCAAGGCGATGAGCCTGCCCGAAGTGCTGTTGTGGCAGCAGCTACAGTTGCGACCGGCGGGTATGAAGTTCCGGCGGCAACATGCGTCGGCGGGCTATGTGGCTGATTTCTACTGCCATGAGGCCCGGCTGGTGGTGGAGGTGGATGGTCGCGGACATGCGATGGGTGATGCGCCTGTCCATGATCTGGCGCGCGATGCCTGGTTTGCTGATCGCGGCATTGCAACGCTGCGGCTGTCGGCTGAGCGGGTTTTGACGGATATTGACGGATGTGTGGCGACGATTGTTGCTGTTGGCCAGCGGGTGACACCCCTCCGGCGCTGCGCGCCACCTCCCCTTGCAGGGGAGGATTTTGTTTCCTGGAACGGGAAGGCTTAGGTCATGGATTTCATTTCAATTCTCTCTATTTTCCTGCTGGCCTGTTTTGTGGGCTATTATGTCGTCTGGTCGGTGACGCCGGCCTTGCACACGCCGTTGATGGCGGTGACCAATGCCATTTCCTCGGTGATTATTGTCGGCGCGCTGATTGCGGCGGCGTCGGCCGGGGTGGCGGCTGCCAAATGGCTGGGGCTGGCGGCGGTGGTGCTGGCCAGTGTGAACATCTTTGGCGGGTTCGCCGTCACCGAGCGGATGCTCGCCATGTACAGGAAAAAAGAGAGGAAGGGCTGATCCGCGATGGAGCATGGAGTGGCGACGCCCGCCTGGGCAATGCTGGCCTATCTGGTGGCAGGGGTGCTGTTCATCCTGGCGCTGCGCGGGCTTTCCTCGCCGGAGACCAGCCGGTCCGGCAACCGTTATGGCATGATCGGCATGCTGATCGCCGTGGTGACAACCGTGGTGAAGGTGGAACTGGCGAATATCGTTGAAATCGCCATCGCCATTGCAATCGGCGGCATCTTCGGGCTGGTGGTGGCGCGCAAGATCGCGATGACGGCGATGCCGCAGCTGGTGGCGGGGTTTCACTCGCTGGTGGGTCTGGCAGCCGTGCTGGTGGGGGTGGCGGCCTATCTGGACCCGACGGCCTTTGGCATAGTGAACGCCCAAGGCACGGATATTGCCAGGGGGAGCCTGATCGAACTGGGGCTGGGGGTGGCCATCGGGGCGATCACCTTCTCCGGCTCGGTTATCGCCTTTCTGAAGCTGAACGGGAACATGTCGGGCGCGCCCATCCTGCTGCCGGGGCGGCATGTGCTGAATCTGGGCGTGCTGGCGGGGATATTGGTGCTGGTGGCGATTTTTGGCCAGCATACGCCGATGCTGTTCTGGGCCATTCTAGGCCTGTCTTTCGCCATTGGTTTCCTGCTGATCATTCCGATCGGCGGGGCGGACATGCCGGTGGTAGTGTCGATGCTGAACAGCTATTCCGGCTGGGCGGCCGCCGCCATGGGTTTCACGCTGGGCAATTCGGCGATGATCATCACCGGGGCGCTGGTGGGGTCTTCCGGCGCCATCCTTTCCTATATCATGTGCAAGGCGATGAACCGCAGCTTCCTTTCGGTGATTGCCGGCGGCTTCGGCGCGGAGGCAGCGGCGGCCGGCGGGGCTGCGGCGGTGGACCGGCCCTGGAAGCGGGGCAGTGCCGATGATGCGGCCTTCATCCTGAAAAATGCCGAGAAGATCATCATCGTGCCGGGCTATGGCATGGCGGT
>DITZ01000033.1 GCA_002422985.1 Sphingomonadales bacterium UBA6171 | reverse complement strand
TGCTTCATGCCGCTGACCGTCGGCGGCGGCGTCCGCACGGCCGACGATGTGCGCGCGCTGCTGAAGGCGGGAGCCGACAAGGTGTCCGTCAACAGCGCCGCTGTCGCCCGCCCCGATCTGGTGGCCGAACTCGCCCGGCAGTTCGGCGAACAATGCATCACCGTGGCGATTGACGCCAAGTCGGTCGGACCCGGCCGCTGGGACATTTTCACCCATGGCGGCCGCCGCGCCACCGGCATCGATGCCGTCGCCTTCGCGCAGCAGATGGCCAGCCTTGGTGCCGGCGAAATCCTCCTCACCTCGATGGACCGGGACGGCACCAGATCCGGCTATGACCTGCCGCTGCTCCGCGCCATATCCGCTGCCGTCAGCGTGCCTGTTGTGGCCTCCGGCGGCGTCGGCACGCTCGATGATCTGGTCGCCGGCGTCACGCAGGGCGGCGCGTCCGCCGTGCTCGCCGCCAGCCTGTTCCATTTCGGCGAAGCCTCCATCGCCGACGCCCGCCGGGCCTTGGCAAAGGCCGGCGTTCCGGTCAGGAATGCGGCATGACGATCATCAACCGGCTGGAGCAACTGATCGCCGACCGGGCAGGGGCGCTGGCCGCCGATCCCGCCATCGCCTCTGACAGCTATATGGCAAAGCAACTGGCGCGCGGCCGGCTGAAGCTTGCCGAAAAGCTGGGCGAGGAAGCGGTGGAAACCGTCATCGCGGCCGTGGCACAGGATGACGTCGCGCTGGTGGGCGAAGCGGCGGACCTGCTGTTCCACCTGCTGCTGCTGCTGGGCGAGCGCGGCCTGCCCTTCAGCGCGATATTAGCGGAGCTGGAGCGGCGCGAGGGCCTGTCCGGTGTCGCGGAAAAAGCCGGAAGGATGGCGTGATGGTGCAAAACGACGAAAGCTATGACGACGACAACATCTTCGCCCGCATCCTTGCGGGCACGATTCCCGCCAGGCTATTGTTCGAAAACGAACATGCGCTGGCCTTTGCGGACATCAACCCCCAGGCCCCGGTGCATATTCTGGTCATCCCCAAGGGCCGCTATGTCAGCATGGCCGATTTCGCCGCCAGCGCGCCCGACACGCTTGTCGCCGGATTCTGGCGCGCTGTCGGCGAAGTGGCCCGCGCACAGGGGCTGGAACCCGGCGGCTACCGTCTGCTGGTGAACGCCGGGCCGGATTCGCATCAGGAAGTGCCGCATCTGCATGTACATATTCTGGCCGGCAAGCCGCTGGGGCCGTTGCTGACACGCTGAGTTTCACCGCTTTTAACACCCCCAATGCCGTAACAATGCGTCGCAGCATCGCGCTTTCGTAACATTAGATGCTTGACCCGCGCGCAAAGCCGCATATGCCTTGAAGAAATGGTGCGCCGCGGCGCGTAAAGGGGATTCAGGGTCCATGATATTCTGGCGCGTGAAATCGCTCGACAGCATTCTTGCAACCGCCGAGAAAAAGGCGCTGATCCGAACATTGGGGGCCTTCCAGCTCACCATGCTGGGCATCGGCGCCATCATCGGCACCGGCATCTTCGTGCTGACGGCCGAAGCCGCCACCAAGGCCGGCCCGGCGATGATGATCAGCTTCATCATCGCCGCCACGGTCTGCGCGCTCGCCGCGCTCTGCTATGCGGAAATGGCCTCGATGATCCCCGTCTCCGGCTCAGCCTATACCTACAGCTATGGGACGATGGGCGAACTGGTCGCCTGGGTGGTCGGCTGGGCGCTGGTGCTGGAATATGCCATCGCCGCCTCCGCCGTCTCGGTCGGCTGGTCCGGCTATATGGTGGGGCTGGCGGAAAATATCTTCGCGACCGACATCCCCACCACCTTCACCAACGGGCCGTTCGATAATACGCCGGGCATCATCAACCTGCCCGCCATGTT
This sequence comes from Sphingomonadales bacterium UBA6171, assembly GCA_002422985.1. Lineage (GTDB taxonomy): Bacteria > Pseudomonadota > Alphaproteobacteria > Sphingomonadales > Sphingomonadaceae > Sandaracinobacteroides. The sequence goes on along the minus strand of DITZ01000033.1, from coordinate 3,694 downwards.
CATCGGTCTTGTCTGCATGGGCCTGCTGATCGTCGGCACCAGGGAAAGCGCGCGCTTCAACGCCTTTCTGGTGTTCATCAAGGTCGCCGCGCTCATCCTGTTCATCGCGCTGGCACTGCCGGCGATGGACTCCGCCAATTTCCAGCCCTTCGCCCCCAACGGCTTCTTCGCAAAAAATGTGGTGGACCCGATCAGCGGCCATATGGTGACAGTGGGCGTCGCCGCCGCCGCCGCCTCCATCTTCTTTGCCTATGTCGGCTTCGATGCCGTCTCCACCGCGGCCGAGGAAACCATCAACCCGCAGCGCAACATCCCGATCGGCCTCATCGGCTCGCTCGCCATCTGCACTATCATCTATCTGCTGGTGGCCGCCGGCGCCATCGGCGCGGTGGGGGCCGTTCCCGGCGGCGAACTGGCCTCATCGAAAGAGGCGCTGGCCTATGTGCTGCGTGAAATCGGCCATGGCTGGGCCGGCAAGCTGGTCGCTATCGCTGCCGGTCTTGCGCTGCCGTCCGTCGTGCTGATGATGATGTTCGGCCAGACCCGCATCTTCTTCACCATGAGCCGCGACGGCCTGCTGCCCGCCGCTTTCTCCAGACTCCACCCCAAATATGGCACGCCGCATGTGGTCACCATCTGCACCGGCATCTTCGTCGCGCTGTTCGCCGCGCTGTTCCCGGTGGGGGCGCTGGCCGACATTTCCAACTCCGGCACGCTGTTTGCCTTCGCGCTGGTCGCCATCGCCGTGATGGTGCTGCGCCGCACCCAGCCCGGCCGGCAGCGCAGCTTCCGCACTCCGCTGGTGTGGGTGGTGGCACCGCTCGCCACACTCGGCTGCGTCTTCCTGTTCACCCAGTTGTCCGGCTATACCGAGCTGATGTTCCTTGGCTGGGCCGCGATCGGGCTGGTGGTCTATTATTTTTATGGCTATCGCCGGAGCCATGTCGCGCATCCGCACCTCGCGGAATAGGCGGCGGGCAAAACAGACCCACTTGCAATATCCGCTGCGCTGCGCCATATGCCGCAGCGCAGCGATGGCCTCCATCCGGTTTCGGATGTGTGAGGAGCCCAGTCGCCGGGGCGCGTGATCGCGGCGGAGCCTTATCCGTACCGACCCCGGGTTTAACGCTGCGCTCCTCATGACATTCCTGCCACGCGGGATGTCCGGCCGGTTGATCGCCCGCTCATGGGCTGTCCGCCAGACTGAAAGACGATATATGACGACCTTTGAAGCCCTCGGCCTTGCCGAGCCGCTGCTCTCGGCGCTGCAAAATGCAGGCTATGAAACCCCCACCCCCATCCAGTTGCAGGCGATTCCGCTGGCGATGGAAGGCAAGGATATTCTGGGCATCGCGCAAACCGGCACCGGCAAGACCGCTGCCTTCGCGCTGCCCATCCTTCACCGCATCATCGGCAACCCGGCCCCGCGCCGCAAGCTCGCCACCCGCGTGCTGGTGCTTGCCCCCACCCGCGAACTGGCGACGCAGATCGCCGAAAGCTTCACCTCTTATGCCCGGCACATGAAGCTGAGCGTGATGACGGTGTTCGGCGGCGTGCCCATCCCGCGTCAGGAACGGCAGCTCGCCGGCGGCGTTGACGTGCTCGTCGCCACGCCCGGCCGCCTGCTCGATCTGATCGACCGCCGCGCGCTGCTGCTGGATCAGGTGGAAATGCTGGTGCTGGACGAGGCCGACCAGATGCTCGATCTCGGCTTCATCCATTCGCTGAAGCGCATCGCCGGCCTGCTGCCGCGCCAGCGCCAGAGCCTGTTCTTCTCTGCCACCATGCCCAAGGCGATTGCCGAGCTGGCCGGCCGCTATCTCACCAATCCGGTGCAGGTGGCCGTAGCCCCCGTCGCCACCACGGCGGAGCGTGTGACGCAATATGTCACCTTCCTCAATCAGGTGGAAAAACAGTCGCTGCTCACACTCACACTGCGGCAGCCCGAATTTGCCAAATGCCTGGTGTTCACCCGCACCAAACATGGGGCAGACCGGGTGGTGCGGCATTTGCAGGGTGCCGGCATCCGTTCGGCCGCCATCCATGGCAACAAGAGCCAGCCGCAGCGTGAACGCGCGCTCGAAGCCTTTCGCGAAGGCGAAATCGGCGTGCTGGTGGCCACCGACATCGCCGCGCGCGGTATCGACATTGATGCCGTCTCGCACGTCATCAATTTCGAAATCCCCAATGTGCCGGAACAATATGTCCACCGCATCGGCCGCACCGCGCGCGCCGGCCGTGACGGCATCGCGCTCAGTTTCTGCGCGCCTGATGAAAAGGGCTTCATGCGCGACATCGAAAAGCTGACGCGCATGAAGATTGACGTGCAGCCCCTGCCCGCCAATTTCAACACCGAAGCCGCCAAGCTGCCGAAGCCGGTTCCCTCCCCCGAGGGTGACCGCGACAGCCGCGAAAATCACGCCCGGCGTGGCGATGTTGGCCGCCACAAGCACGCCGCCCGCCCCACCGGCGAGCGCCGCGCCGAACATTCGCGCTTCGATCGCCCGCAGGGTGATCGTCCGCAAGGCGATCGCCCCCAGGGTGACCGGCCGCAGGGTGATCGCCCGCAAGGCGCCCGCCCGCAAGGCGCCCGCCCACAAGGCGACCGTCCGCTAGGCTCCGGCCGCGGCGGCGCAGGCGCCCCGGCGCGCAACCGCTTCGGCGGCAAACCCGGCCAGGGCCGCTTCAGCAAAGCCCCGGCCCGGGTCTAAAAAAGAGACCCCTCCCCTTGCATGGAGGGGCCGGGGGTGGGGGCGCAGGGTCAAAAAACCACCCCCACCGTCGCCCCGTGCTTGACACGGGGTTACGGGGGGAACGCCAGTGTCGGTTGCCTCGCGGCCCCGCGCGCCCGAAAATTGTGCCCTGCACAAAGTTTTGGCGTGTTCGGCCTTGCACTTTGTCTCAACCACGATGACATTGAGCCGTGGTTGGGAATCTCCCCACCAAAGGCAGGCATGGCCGCCTCCCCGGTCGTGTCGGTCTGCAAAGGCAGGAACGCACGCATGCCCTCTTTCTCCCGTGAACTGGAGGCCACCCTTCATAATGCGCTGGCAGAAGCCAGTCGCCGGCGGCATGAATATGCCACGCTGGAGCATCTGCTCCTCGCGCTGATCTCCGACACCCATGCCTCCGTGGTGATGAAGGCCTGCGGCGTCGATCCGGATGAACTGACCGGCCAGGTCACCCGCTACCTCGATACCGAGCTGGGCAGCCTGAAGGCCGACAGCAGCGTTGACCCCTCCCCCACCGCCGGTTTCCAGCGCGTGGTGCAGCGGGCCATCCTGCATGTGCAATCGTCCGGGCGGGAGGATGTGACCGGTGCCAATGTGCTGGTCGCGCTCTTCTCCGAACGCGAAAGCCACGCCGTCTATTTCCTGCAACAGCAGGACATGACGCGGCTGGATGCCGTATCCTATATCAGCCACGGCATCGCCAAAGCCGCCGGCATGGGTGAAGCCAAGCCGCCCAAAGGTTCCCAGGAACCGGCGGAAAAGCCGGAGGAAAAGCGCGAAAATCGCCAGAAAGCGCCGGAATCCGCGCTGAAACAATTCACCGTGAACCTCAACGAAAAGGCCAGGAAGGGCAAGGTCGATCCGCTGATCGGGCGGGAGGCGGAGGTGTCCCGCACCATCCAGATCCTCTGCCGCCGCTCCAAAAACAACCCGCTTTATGTCGGCGATCCCGGCGTCGGCAA
>DITZ01000022.1:1961-11300 GCA_002422985.1 Sphingomonadales bacterium UBA6171 | reverse complement strand
GCAGCCCACGGCCTGCGCAAGCTCGCCGCCATCCGCCTGGCCCACGCCAACGCCACCCACGCCGAAATAAAATCATGGACCGGCCACCGCACCGACAGCGAGGTGAGCCGTTACATCAGAGAGGCTAACAGCGCCCTGCTTGCAGACGCCGCAGACGCCAAGATGGCTAATTTCCAAACCAGATTAGCCATATCAACAAAAAACCCATAACATATCAGCCACATAACAAAGCAGGTGGTGGGCCCGGCAGGCGTGCAACAATTCTGTGTTTTCAGAGGATTGCGTTGGCTACCATGTCGTTTTCTGATGTCCGATCCATTGGAGAATATCTCCACAATGGCTACGAAAAAAGTGGCCGCTACCGGCGGCGCGGGCCGCTGCTGCTGCGCTGGTGCACGCCACCCCAGCCGCGTGGCGGCATTGGGAATATGGCACAGGCGGGCGGCGGATGCCGCTGGCAGAGTGGGAGCTGTTCCGGCTGAAAACGGGCAGCTAAAACCGCCACCACGGCTTCCGCGTCAGCTTCGCCAGCGTCTCCGCATCGCGCGCCTCGCAGCGCTCCACGATCTCAATCATGCTGGCCTTGTCCAGATTCGCTTGCCCCAACTGCCCCGTTTGGCGGTTGGCGAAATCTGGCCAGGCGGCTGCGCTGTTATCTGCCAGCGCCGGCAGGGTTGCGCCCGGCGTCGGCCGGCGCAGCGTCTGCGGAATCAGCGTCGTGCAGCTGCTGGCAGGGCGCGGATCCACGATAGTCCGCGTGCAGGCAGAGAGCGCGCAGGCCAGCGCGATGGACAGCATCAGGGATGCGGTCACCCGCGCCCGGCGCGGCCGCGATGATCTGAGATCCTTGGATGGTGACACGTTCGATCCTCTCGCGTTCGGTGAAATGTTTTTCGATGATGCCCGTTGCGTCTTTCGCCGCCGCGGCCTGCCCGGTGGCAACCACGGCATCGCCTTTCGCGCGGGCGGCATCGTCGGCCATCTGGCCGGGCCGGATGAACAGCCACCAGATCGCCATGCCCAGCAGCAGTAGCGCCAGCACGGCGGCGCCGATGCGCAGCGCCCATTGCGCGCCGCTCACGTCACCACCACCGCGATAATCGCCACCAGCACCCAAAGCGCCACCATCAGCAGCAGCATGGCGCCCACGATCATGCCCGCGCCGGTCAGCAGGAATTTGCCCATCGTTCAGCCCCTTTCGGCCATAATGGAATCGGTACGGTCTGCCCCGCCAGATCGTGGGTGCAGTCGGCCAGAAACTCGATATGGCCGGCGCGTACGAAGCTGTGGCAAATAGCGGGAGGCGCGCCATCGATCCCCGCGTCGATGCCGTTGTACGTCACCAGCAGCGAGGGCTTGGGCGTCGGTCTGTCGAAAGACCCGTCCCACTGCCAACGCGGGCCGCTGGCCGCGCCGGCCTTAATCGGCACCGCATGGGCGCGCGCGCACCCAGGGCACCAGAACGCGATGGCGCCCACTACACTGCGTAGTATGGGAGAAAGCGCGCCCATCACGCCACAACCTCCAGATCGCGGTCGCCGCTCTGCCAAATCTGGTGCCGCACCGCCCGCGAAACGATGATGCAGCCCTTGCTGGCGGTGCCGGGCGCGCGCACGCTGTCGCCATGGATGCGAAAAGCGCTGCGGCCGGTGCCCGCGTGCACATCGTCCAGATGCCCATCCACCGCCCACACGGGCAGCACATACGGGCCGACAGCGTTGCTGTTATACGGCGCGCGAATTTTCCAATGCCCGCGCGGGATAGGCCCGGTTGCCCGGACATGCTCCATCGCCGGGTTGTTTTTGCCAGCGCCCGCGCCGCTGTAACCGTGCGCCACCACCACGCCATTATGGGATAGCTCGCCAGCCGATTGATCATATTTCCAGCCCATCACCCGCTCCTTTTTGCGCCAAAAATCCGCGCGTGCGCCTGCGCGCTTGCCGCCCGCACGATTGCCACAGCCTCCGCCGGGCTGATTCCCAATGTTTCCAAAAACGCCAGTTCCCGACGCAGCGCATTCGCCAGCCGGTCCGCCGTCACGGCCTCGTGATCGGCCGCGCTCATCATTTGCCCATCATCCAGTCCAGCACGCGGCGCGTCAGCCAGCAGCCCGCCAGAAACGCGGCGGTGGCCACCAGGCCGATTCCCAGGCCAAAGCCGATTACGATTGCCCAGATCAGCCACCCCGCCGCTCTCATGGCGCATCGTCCTCTGTCGGTTTATCCGAGTGTGCACGCGCCTCGATCTCGAACCCCGCACCGCTGGCGCGCAGGTTGCGGATGGAGTTGCGGATGACCAGCCCCAGTAGCACCAGCAGCGCGCCGCCAAGCGCCAGATAAAGCGCGTTTCCCAGAATGCCCAGCTGCTGCCGCGCGGCCGACACCGGCCATCCATAACGCACCAGCGTAACGAGCCAGATGGCAAACAGCGTGGAGGCCACCCCGCCGCCCAGATAGGCGGCCATGTAAATCCATGGCCGCCAGCCGGATGGAGGCGGTTTGCGCAGAACGGGCGGTATCATGCCAACATCTCCGAAAAAAGGTCTTGCCGGGCGTTAATGCAGTGCGGCGAAAGCCAAAGCCGCTCCCGCCTAGCATTGGCGCGCCCGCGCGCATCGCCTTGGAGGCCATATCCGCCACGTGCCTTCCACGGCACTACCCGCCAGCCAGCCGCTTCCAGTTCGTTGTGCTCGCCATCATATCCAGCCAGCACTACCCGCAACTTCGGGGTTGCGCCGTTCGCGAGGCACCACTCGCGTGCGGCATCGGCGGCGGACGTCTCAATCGCATATACAGCGGATCGCCCCTCCATCGAATAGGGCGGATCAAGAAATACTCCCACTTCCCCCCCCCAGCATCTCTCACGGACGGCCCCAACACCCTGCTCCAATCACCGCAGGCTACGCGCACGCCGCGCATTCGGAGCGAAATCGCCCGGAACCAATCCGCCATAAATTCCAAACGATCAGCGCCGCAGCTGGAGCGATTCACACCCTGCCCGCCAGACAGGTGCGGAAGTTGGCGATTCACACCCTGCCCGGCAGACAGGTGCGGAAGTTGGCGGCGATCTACCATTCTTCCATCCTGCTTCACCCACGGTCCCTGGCCGCTGCACCAGCCGGAACCAATCCATGCGCACGCCCCCCACACCCACCAGCCGGCCGCCTGCACATCAAAAAATAACGGATCGCCCATCAACCTTGCTGTCAGTTCCCCACGCTTCTCCACCAGCCACAGGTGGCGCGCGTGCAGATCCACCTCGTTCACCGGCCAATCAGCAGCAGCGGCGACAGCATCTGGGTCCGTCGCCACCGCTCGCCAGAAATTGGAAAGAAAGCCGTCCATATCGTTCACCGTCTCCAGCGCGGCAACATGCGGGCGGGCAAGTAGAACCGCGCCGGAACCAAAAAACGGCTCGATATAATGATCAACAGCGCCCAGCGCCGCCCACACCTGATCCGCTACATCCCGTTTGCCGCCAAACCACGGGAAAGGCGCTTGCAATGTCACTGCCCGCCACGCTGGCTGAACCATTCCACAACGTGCCCGGCCATCCACATCAGCAGCGCGCCGGCGGCGGAGATCACCACTGCCCATACCGCGCCCTGCGCCTTTACGGTCGATATCCACCGGTCGTTTGCGTAGGCCGTCACCTTCGCGGCGGCCAGGTCTTTGACGATCGGCGTCAATGCCTCCGCAATGTCGACCGCCATCGCTGCCCGGCTTTCAGAGAGCATGGCGTGGAATCGATCCATATCCTCGCGCCACCGCGCGCGGTCCTCCCGACGCTCCCGCTGAAGCGTGCGCACCTGTTCTTCCAGCCGCGCCAGCGCCGCCACCGTCTGCGCGCCAGACGACCCCCCTCTATCCGTCATCCGTGGAAGCTCCCGCCAGGTCCGACCCTGCAAATTCATTCCGGTGAAGGCTCGAACGCCAGAACCGCCGCCGCGCATTCCGGTGGCGCTCATGCCGGAGGTATCCCCGCCAGCACATCGGCCTGGCGCGCCGAGGCCAGCGCGCCCGCCGCCACCCACAACGGCACCCCCTGCACAAAAAGCGGCTCTGTCAACAATATGCTATCAACCATGGTCAGCGCCTGCATCAGCGCCAGCAGCTGCGCGCGCAGCGCCAGATCGAGCGCGGGATCAAGCACGGCCTGTGCGCCGGCCAGCCACTCCGCCGGCGTGAACAACTGCTGCACCTGCGCACGCGTCAGCCGCACCGGATCGACAAAACCGCGCGCGGCGGCGTCCCATGTCGATATCCCCATCCGGGCGCTACCGGGAACCTGCACCGCCGCCATGCCGGCGTCGGGCGCGGGTTCATCCGCTACCCATTCGCCGCTCTGCGCGCCGGTTTCGATGTTGTATATCAGCCACATCATGCTCTCACATAGCTGTCGGCGGTGTCGGTCGTAGCTGCGCCGGCGCCGGTTTTAACGGCCACGCCGCGAATCTGATATTGCCGGCCGGCACCCGTGCCGTTGGTGAGCGTGCCGCCCGCCGCCAGCAGCGTCGGCTCCCCTACGTTGCCGGCCTGTGGCCCGTCGCTGCTGCCGAATGTGGTGATGGTGCTGCCACCCAGTTCACGCCATTCCAGTTCCAGGTCTGCGCTCGCGCCGCCGCTCCAACTCGCCCGCCACTGCGCTTCCACGCTGGCGGTTTCGCCATCTGCCAGCGCCAGCGTGATCCACGCACTGGCCCCAACTCCGGTAATTGGCACCACCTGCTGGCCGGAAATCACGGTGAGCGCCTCATCCCTCACCGCGCCACCCCACACGTAATTGGTGGCCGCCACCGCGCGCGTGCCGGTGGACGCCCAGATCATGCCCGCACCCGCCGGCACATCCTCCGGATCGACATACCAGCCCGCAGGCGTGCCGGCGCTGTCGGCGGGCGTGGTGGGTCTGGAGGTGGCACGGATAAAAATCCGCGCGATGGACTGGCCTGCTCCCCCCGTATCTCCAACCTTGGCTCGAAGCCGCCAGTTGGTGTTGACCGTCGTGGGCAGGGCAGGGGGTCCATTGACGCCGGTCTTGGTGTGGGCAGCGATGCAACCCCAGGTCGAACTCTGGTCCTGGACCTCATCACCAACAACGAAGGCCGTGTCGGTAGCGAGAGCCGACCATGGGCCCCGGTCAACATTACGGGTCTTGAGGTCGGCTGTGGCTTGGGCGGTTGCCACAAACAGGTCGAGCAGCGCCTGCCGGGCATTGTAATAATTCACAAAGGCCGCCCGGAAGGTCGATCCCGAGATTGGCGTGTCGGTGGTCAAGTTGTTCCAGAACGGCGAAAGCCCCGACAAATAGCTGTCCAGCGCCGAGCGGGCGGCGGTCCAGGAGGAATACAGGCTGTGGCCGGAAAGCGCCAGCGTGGCGGCGCGTGAGACAATCCCGGCATATTCGCCGTCGATGGCCTGCCATTCCGCCACCACAGCCGACTTCTCGCCGCGTGACAGATAGGAATCGCTGGCGATGACGGAGAGAGTGGACAGCGCGGAGGCGGCATCGGCCTTTGCCGTCGCCGCGTCGGCCACCAGCACGGCCGCCGTTGCGCTGCCCACATTGGCCGTATTGTTCGCCGTATTCTCGCCCGTCACATCGGCTGCCAATTGGGTGGATGCCACCCGTGGCGCGCCAACATAGGCATAGCCCGATGACACTGCGGATTCATAATAGGCCCGGAACGTCGCCGAGCCTGCGGGCACCGTCACTGCAGCCTGCAACCGCTGCCACACGCCCGGCGTGGAGCCGGACAGTGTCAGTCCGGCATAGCCGGTATCCGTGCCGGCGGCGTCTTTGAAATACAGCATCAGCGCCAGGTGGCCGGCAGGTGACGTGCCTGCCCGCAACGCCCATGACGAAAGATACAGTTTTGTGGCCGAACCGATGGGCGTGTCCTGGTTGCTGTTCAGTCCCGCGCTACCATTTGGCCGGGTGCTGTCGGTATATATGCCCCAGCCAGGAGGACCGAATGTGTTGTCTCGGTTCCAGGTCGGGCTGAGGTTCCAGCTATCGGCGTTTAGCGCCATGCCAGGGTTCCGGATCAGGTTGTCGGCGCTGTCGGCAGAACTACGGTCCAGCCTCACCAGCGTGATGCGGTCGGAAAAGCCGCCCAGCGTCGCCGTCACCGTCACCTGCCGGTTGGTGCCAAAATCCGCCACCGCCAGGCTACGGCTCGCACCTGATCCCGTCAGCGTCACTGACGGGCTGCTGGTCCAGACGATGGTGCCGCTGATACCGGAAAGAGTGGCGAACAGCGTGATGCTCTGGCTCGTGGGCAGAGCGGTGCCGTCCAGATAGGTAAAGCCCTGATTGTCGGCCGTCAGGCGGATCGTCGGCCCCTGCAGCCCCTGCTTCGACTTGGCGAGCGTATAGGTGCGGTCAAACAGGATGCCCTCTACATCGGCGCGCAATGTGGCGGTGGCCAAATCAACGCCGGGGTCGCTCACGCTGTAGGTGCCGGCTGAATCGATACTGATCCAACTGCCTGTCGGTGTTTTGGCGGGAATGGAATAGGTCGGGCTTAACAAGGTGATGCCACGAAAAACCCTCATCGTGCCGCCCGCCGCGCTGTAACTGCCGCCCGTCCCGTCCGCCAGCGTCGCCACAACATGCGCTTCGTTTGAAATAATCACGCCGTAGCCATCAGATCCGTTAATGCCGGGTTCCCCCGAACCGGCGGCCGCCACCAATATCCAGCGCGATGCGTCGGGCGGTGCGTTGCCGGTGCTGCTGTCCACGATCAGTTGGTAGGTCGATCCGGCTTCCACAACCTGGTCACCGCGAACATAGGTGTCCGAGCCTGTATAGGTCCCGCGCGGAGTGTTCCGCGTTGCGTTGTCATCCACGCCGATCTGGCTGCCGGCGGTGATTAGGAAAGGATTGTTCTTCGGGTCATAGACAACAGGCGCAGCCGCCACGACAGGGCCGCGCTCATCAGCGTCCCAAGCATAGATGGCCGGATTTTCCTCCCGCAGCTCCAGGATAACGGACCCGTCCAGTTGTGGGGACCATGTTTCCACGCGAAACAGTTTCGATGCCCAGCCCAGCCCGCCAAAACTTAGGCGGATAGGCTGGCCGCGTTCCAGTTGCCATCCCCGCAGCCCGATCATCAGTTTCGCGATGCCGCGATATTGCTGGCGTTGCAGCGCCTGCTTTGCCAGCCGCTGCGCGCGGGCCTTGTCCTGCACCATCGCGAAACTGATCGGCAGAACACGATCTATGCCATCATCGCTGGCTATCCGCACCTCCGGATAATCGGTCGGCTGGAAATTTGCAGGCATATCCGGATCAGGGTTTGTTCCGCGACATACATTATAAAGCGCTGAAATATCCGGGAACGGCGTCCACTCGACTGCGCCTAAAATGTCATCGTCGCCGATTTCCACCAGCGGCCCGGCGAGATCGTTCACCGCCGGAAACAGCCCAAGCTGACCGCCGCTGTCATCCCACCATCCGCACACGCTGGCGGCGAAGGCCGCCATCACGTCCAATGGCGGCGCATTGTCCGCAAACAGTCCGCCGCCGGCATATCGCTTTTGCGTGCCGCCCGCCGCCAGCGCCATTTCCTCCTCGCAGATGTTCGCGGCGGCGGCGAATTGCGGCAGGTTCAGCCGGGCGGGCGGCAGGCCAAGGCCCACAGACACCTCGCCCATAATCCGCCAGCCCAGCAGCCAGGCAAGCGCCTGCAAGGCCGGGTTTTCGCCAAGCACGTCCAGCCCGTCCAGATATTCCCACGTGTCACAATTGTCCGCCCGATGCGCGCCGGAACCGCCCGGCACCGTGCTATCCCGGCGCGGATCATACACCGGCATGCCAGCGCCCACGGTTACGATCTGCGACGGGATGCCGGCGGCGAATGGGCTGGCCGCCTTGGCGGTCGCGCCCTGCCGATCAAATCGCAGATGCATCGTGGTGCAGCCGGTCAGGCGCTGATCGGCACCCCAATTCGCGCCGCCGTTCACGGTGTGATAATCCGCCGCGCCGCTTTCCAGGATGATATCAACCGTCAGATAGCCGACGAAAATGCCCTGCACGCCGCTGCCGTTGATCCACGCCACCTTGTCGCCGATCCTGATCTCCTGCACGCCTTCGCTTTTGTGGCTGGCCAGATGCACGATGGCGTCAATGAAACGCTGATCGGTGCCGCTCGGCTCGGTATAGCGCAGATCGCTGGCAAAAGCGGTTGGCCCAAAAACCGCCTTGCGCGGCGCGGCGGCCACGCTGGTCAGGTTCAGCCGTTCAAGGTCTGACAGACTGCTTATGGAGGCAGGCCGCCCGGCAAAGGCGCGCAGCAATCCGCTCATGCCAAGGCTCGCCGATATCCCGGCTACCGTCGCGCTGATGGCACCGCCCACAGCAGAGGAAACGCCCAGCAGCCCGGCAACAGCCGCGCCGCCCGCGCCAAATGTCAGCACGCCAGCGCCCACCACCAGAGCGGAAAGCGCCACCACTTTTAATACTTTGCTCATACCCGCCAGCCCCGCACGATCACGGTGGCGGGGAATGTCACCAGCCCCTCGCGCTCGCCATCACGTCCAACGAACAGCGCGATTGGTGCGCCAGCCCACCACAACAGGCCGATGCGCTCCCCATCGCTGATGATGTCGCCGCGCCGCAACCGCAACGGCGGCACCGGCTGCCCAAGGGCGGCAGTAAAGGCCGCGTCATGGTCATCGAAACCGGCGCGGCGCAGCATTTTGGCCGCGCCAGCCTCGCTGCGATATTTACCACGCCATGGCTGGCCGTAATCACCGCCCGTCAACGCCTCCAGCGCGCCGCATCCAAACAACGCGCAATCGTGCGATCCCCATTGATATGGCCGCTGCTCCACCGCTGCCAGCCAGGCCGCCAGACGCTTTTCCCAATCCGTCCGGCGCATCAGCGCAAATCCGGCGTGGTGTATTGGAAATCCCGGCCGCCGCCGATGATGCCCGGCCCGAAACTGTCCACGCTGTTGGCCGCGCCGGTTGTGGCGGCGGCGGCATGATCGTCCGGGTCCGGCGTCCACAACAGCGTGCGGGATGGCGCGCCGCTGCCCACCAGCGCCATGTAGTTTTCGCATTCGATGGTGATAGCCTGCTCATCGGGCGCCAGCAGAAAACGCGGTGTCGTCATATAGCCGACAGCGTATGGCCGGGCGGCCACCGGCTGCCAGTTCGCATCGAACACGCCCAGCCACAGCTTGGCCACGCGGCCGCGAAATTTCGAAGGGTCGGAAAGCGCCGTCAGATAGGCGCTGTCCAGCGCCAGCGTGCCGGAAACGCGAAAACTCACCGCCTCCATCCCGCCCGGACCATGCGTTACCGGTGTCACGCTCACCATGGTTGGATCAACCGC
>DITZ01000022.1:644-1948 GCA_002422985.1 Sphingomonadales bacterium UBA6171 | reverse complement strand
AGATCGAGGAAGGCGCACAGGAACACCCGCGGAACGGCGGCGGAAAGCTGACTGTCAGTTGGCGCGGCCATCAGAACGCTTCCTCAAACTGGATGCCGCCGGGCTGGTAAACCGGACCTGGCGACACGTTCCACGCCTGCGGTTGCAGCCCACGCATCAGCGCCCATGGGTGGGATAGCTCGACGGCTGCGCCGGCACTCGGTGTTTCTCGCAATGGGGTGGATAGGGCGGCGGTGGCCTGTCCGCTGCTGTTGGCCAGCAGATCGGCCGTCAGCGCAACCAGCTGCTCATCGCCGCTGGGAAGCACAACCGTCAGCCGCTGGCCGGCGCGCAGGTTGATGGCCGATGGTTGCAGGCCTGTGAGGGGGAGGGAGACGCCCGCGCCGCCGGTAGCGGCCAGGGCAATATCAGGCAGCAGGCTGGTGCGTACGTCCGTGACGTAGGCATACCCCGCCGTTAACTGACTGGAAAGATGAACCGCCACCGATGCTGCGCCCGCCGGCGCAGTCGCATAACCGCGCGCGCGCCGCCAGATGCCCAGAGTGCCGCCGTCAGGCCCCAGTCCGCCAACGCTTACGGTAGAAAGGTAAGCGCCCGACACATTAAAAAAATTTACAGCCATCGGCAAAAAGCCAGTGGATCCAACCCCCACAAAGCCGGTAGCCGATATATAAATACGCTGGCCGGTGGTGGCCGGGAAGCGGGCAAATCCATTCGCATCCGCCCGCGCGCCGGACTGTGCGGAATCTGTGTAGAAAGCCCAGTCGGCCGACGCCAGCGTCTGGGACATGTCCGTCACATTCTCTCGCTGAAAGCTTCCCGCCGTCACGACCCAAGGGGGGACGCCGGTTTCCAATATCGGGTTGAGGATAAAATTATCCGCAGCGCCGTGCTGGCTCTGCTCAACGCATGGCAGGCGGAGCAGATTAACGGGCCGCATCAGCCGCGCCTGTACAGCCTGCCAGGCCACTGCATCGGTGGCGAGCGACGGGCGGATATCGGCCATGCACGTCCAGCGCGCCGCCGCGCCGATTTCCACCACGCGTGTGCGGCCCGTCCAGGCGGAGCGTTGCAGGGCATAAACGGGCGGCTGCTGCCAGCTGGCAGAGCGAATCCAGCGTCGGGGCAGATCAATAATCGCCATGGGCTACGCTCCCGCAAAACGCGGCATGCGCGGGCGCGCCGCGCCAGCCATCCGCCCATCGGTGTAGCCGTTGGCAATCTCGATCGCGCGCACCACCGCCGCCTGCACCGCACCCGGATCATTCGATCCGCGCGCATCTACGTTCAGCGTGATGCCGCCA
>DITZ01000022.1:0-565 GCA_002422985.1 Sphingomonadales bacterium UBA6171 | reverse complement strand
CTGCCCAGCAGCCCGCCTTTGCTGGTGCCCTTTTCGCCAAGCAGTAGTTTGAACAACCCATTCGCCAGCGCCTCGGCTGCGGCCGCTTTGAAACTGGAAATCAGCGCCTTGCCAATATCCTGGCCATATACAATGGCCTGCGCCAGATTATCGGCCACGTCCGCCGATGCCGCGCGCATGTCGTCAAACATCGTGATCTGCGCTGATTCGGCCAGCGTGGCGGAAAGGTCCGCGATCTGCTGCACTTCGGCTTTCGCCAGTTGCAGCCCCGTCACAATCTCACCTTGCAGCGTCGGCCCGTCAAAAATCGTGCCCTCCATCCGCAGTTCGGCGGCCGTTTTCTGGATATCCGTGATTTCCTTTTTCGACGCCGCCGCCGCGCTGGCGGCGCGGGTGGCCGCTGGATCAATTTTAACATCCTGCACCTTAACAGCCGGCACATCCCCAAACTTCAGGCCAGCAGGATCAATATTACCACGCCCACGGCCACCTTTTGGCAGGCGCCGCGCATTGGCATCATAAATATCAAACACCTCCCCCGGCCCATCAAACAGCTTTTTCAGGC
>DITZ01000006.1:272-4056 GCA_002422985.1 Sphingomonadales bacterium UBA6171 | reverse complement strand
AGAACATCATGCACCGCAAGGGCGCGCAGGACAAAAAACGCTCGCGGCTGTTTTCCAAACTGGCGCGGGAAATCACCACGTCGGCGAAAATCGGCAACAGCGATCCGGCGTTCAACCCGCGACTGCGCGCGGTAATCGCCACCGCCAAGGCCAATTCCATGCCCAAGGACAATATCGAGCGGGCATTGAAAAAGGCCGAGGGCAATGACGCGGAAAATTACGAGGAAATCCGCTATGAGGGCTTTGGACCCGGCGGGGTTGCCATCATCGTGGAAGCGCTGACCGACAATCGCAACCGCACCGCGACCGATGTGCGCACGGCCTTTGCCAAAAATGGCGGCAATATCGGCGGTTCCGGCGCGGTGAGCCATGGGTTCGACCGGATGGGGCTGATCAGCTATCCCGCCAGCGCCGGCAGCGCGGATGCGGTGTTTGAAGCGGCGCTGGAGGCGGGCGCGGATGATGTCGAATCGTCGGACGACGCCCATGATATCTGGACGGCGGCCGACGGCCTGCACGAAGTGGCCAAGGCGCTGGAAGCCGTGCTGGGCGAGGCCGAGGGCGCGAAGCTCGCCTGGCGGCCGAAGGACCGGGTGGAAGTGGGCGCGGATGATGCCGCGCTGCTGCTGAAGATGATCGACGCGCTGGAAGACTCCGACGATGTGCAGGCGGTGTTCGGCAATTATGACGTGCCGGAATCGGTGCTGGAAAATCTGTGACGCTGATCCTCGGGCTTGATCCCGGCCTTGCCATTACCGGCTGGGGCCTTGTCAGGCTGGAGGGTAATCGGCTGACGCATCGCGGACATGGCACGATAAAAACGCGCGCCGGCGATGCATCGGCAAAGCGGCTGGCCTGTCTGCACAGCGGGCTGATGGCCATCGTGGCCGCGCATCTGCCGGACGAGGCGGCGGTGGAGGAGGTTTTCATGAACCGCAATCCGCAATCGACGCTGAAGCTGGGGCAGGCGCGCGGCGTGGTGCTGTTGTCGGTGGCGCATCTGCCGGTCGCCGAACATGCGACGCGGCTGGTGAAGAAGGCGGTGGTGGGCACCGGATCGGCGGAAAAGCAGCAGGTGATGGCGATGGTGGCGCGGCTGCTGCCGGGCTGCGGCCCACTGTGCGAGGATTCGGCCGATGCGCTGGCCGTGGCGATTGCCCATGCGCATTTGCGCTCTGCCCCCGGGGTGGCGGCATGATCGCGTCGCTGACCGGCACGGTGCAGCATGTGGGCGTGGACCATGCGGTGATCGATGTGCGCGGCGTCGGCTATCTGGTGCAGGCGGCGGTGCATACGCTGTCATGGTTGCGCAACCCGCCGATAATTTCGGTGGCGCCGCCCGAGGGCGTGGTGGTGACGGTGCAGATCGAAACCGTGGTGCGCGAGGATTCGATCACGCTCTATGGCTTCCGCTTTGCCGCTGAACGGGCGGCCTTCCGGCGGTTGCAGACCATTCAGGGCGTGGGGAGCCGGGTGTCGCTGGCCATATTATCCACGCTGCCGGTGCCGGACCTGGCCCGCGCGATTGCGCTGGGGGATGGCGCGATGCTGGCGCGCACGCCGGGCGTGGGGCCGAAGCTGGCGACGCGGATCGTGACCGAGCTGAAGGACAAGCTGGCGGATTTCAGCAGCGAGCCGCAACTGCTGGCGACGGCTGCCGCACCGGTGCCGGCGGCGGACAGTGTGGAGGCCGATGCGGTTTCGGCGCTGGTGAATCTGGGCTATCGGCCGGCGGAAGCCGCGCGCGCGGTGGCACAGGCCTGCCGCGACGCGGGCGAAGGGCTGGCGATGCCGGTGCTGATCCGTGAAGCGCTGAAGCGGGCGGCGCGATGAGCAGCAGTCCGCTCACCACGGCTGGCGCGCGCGAGGAGGTGGACGCGGCGCTGCGACCGAAATCGCTGGCGGAATTTGTGGGGCAGGCCGCGGCGCGGGAAAATCTGCGGGTGTTCATCGATGCGGCGCGGTCCCGCGGGGATGCGCTGGATCATGTGCTGCTGGCCGGACCGCCGGGGCTGGGCAAGACCACGCTGGCGCAGATTATCGCCCGCGAACTGGGCACCGGTTTTCGGGCGACCTCCGGCCCGGTGATTGCGCGCGCCGGCGATCTGGCGGCGCTGCTGACCAATCTTGAGCCGAACGATGTGCTGTTCATCGACGAGATTCACCGGCTGGCGCCGCATGTGGAGGAAATCCTGTATCCGGCGATGGAGGATCGGGCGCTGGACCTGATGATCGGCGAAGGGCCTTCGGCGCGTTCGGTGCGGATTGATCTGCCGCCCTTCACGCTGGTGGGGGCGACGACGCGCGCCGGGCTGGTGACGCAGCCACTGCGCGACCGGTTCGGCATTCCGGTGCGGCTGATTTTCTATACGGAGGCCGAACTGCTTTCGGTGGTGACGCGCGCAGCGGCGCTGCTGGGGATGGCGTTGACGGCCGATGGCGCGGCGGAGATTGCCAGACGCGCGCGCGGCACGCCGCGAATTGCCGGGCGGCTGCTGCGCCGGGTGCGGGATTTTGCGGTGGCGCTGAGCCGGCCGGTGGATGCGGCCTTTGCGGATCAGGCGCTGACCCGGCTGGAGGTGGACCGGCTGGGGCTGGACGCGCAGGATCGGCGCTATCTGTGGATGATCGCCGACCTGTATAAGGGCGGCCCGGTGGGCATCGAGACGCTGGCGGCCGGATTATCCGAAGCGCGCGACACGCTGGAAGATGTGGTGGAGCCCTATCTCATCCAGACCGGGCTGGTGGCCCGCACGGCGCGCGGGCGGGTGCTGAACGGCCCGGCCTGGGCGCATCTGGGGCTGAAGCCGCCGGCGAGCCAGCCGGTGCTGCCGCTGGAGGAAGAATAGCGGTTCAATCGTGGAAGCGGCGCCGGACGATTTGCGGCACAATGCCAGCCGCCCCTGTCCCGCTCTCTTGCCCGTGCCGGGCCGGGCGGCCATAGGCTTGGCACCATGCATGATCTGAAACTCATCCGTGCCGATCCGGCGGCTTTTGATGCGGCTTTGTTGCGGCGGGGGGTGGCAGACGCCGCTTCCGCGCTGGTGGCCGCCGATGCGCAGCTGCGCGCCGTGCAGACCGGCCTGCAGACGAAACTGGCGCGGCGGAACGAGGCTTCCAAGGCCATCGGCGCTGCGAAGGCCGCAAAGGACGCGGCGCTGACCGCGGCGCTGATGGAGGAAGTGGGCCTGTTGAAAGCCGGCATTCCCGACGATGAGGCGGCCGAACGCGCGCAGGCCGCCGCGCTGGATGCGCTGCTGTCCGCCCTGCCCAACCTGCCGGCCGACGATGTGCCGGTGGGCGCGGACGAGCATGGCAATGTCGAGCAGAAGCGCTGGGGCAGCCCGAAGAATGGCGGTGCTGTCCATGATGCGCTGGCCGAGCGGCTGGGCTATCGCCCGGAGGCCGCCGCGAAAATCGCCGGCAGCCGCTTCATGGTGCTGGAAGGCGGGCTGGCGCGGCTGCACCGGGCGCTGGGGCAGTATATGCTGGACAGGCAGATTGCAGCCGGCTGGCGCGAGACGGTGGTGCCGCTGCTGGTGCGCGACGAGGCGGCCTATGGCACCGGACAGCTGCCGAAGTTCCGCGAGGATCTGTTCCGGACTACCGACGGCCGCTGGCTGATCCCCACCGCCGAGGTAAGCCTCACCAATCTGGTGCGGGAGGAAATCCTGGACGAAGACACGCTGCCGCTGCGGATGACCGCGCTGACGCCCTGTTTCCGCAGCGAGGCCGGCGCCGCCGGACGCGACACGCGCGGGCTGATCCGCCAGCACCAGTTCGA
>DITZ01000006.1:0-154 GCA_002422985.1 Sphingomonadales bacterium UBA6171 | reverse complement strand
GAGATTTCCTCCGTCTCCAACTGCGGGGATTTTCAGGCCCGGCGGATGGACGCGCGCTGCCGCACCAAAGGCGAAAAGGGCACGCGCTTTGTGCACACGCTGAACGGCTCCGGTCTTGCCGTCGGGCGGACGCTGGTGGCGGTGCTGGAAAATT
>DITZ01000071.1:687-3476 GCA_002422985.1 Sphingomonadales bacterium UBA6171 | reverse complement strand
AGCATATAGGCCGCGCCCAGAATAACCCCGGTCGCCATCACAAAGGCCACCCAGGTTTGCGCCTTGAAGATGCCGGCCAGCGCCAGAAACTCGCCGACAAAGCCCGACGTGCCGGGCAGCGCGATCGAAGCCATGGTGAAGAACAGGAAAAACACGGCATAGCGCGGCATGTTCGCGGTGATGCCGCCATATTGCGCAATCTCCCGCGTGTGCAGCCGCTCGTAAATCACGCCGACGCAATAGAAGAGTGCGGCCGACACCACACCATGCGACAGCATCACCACCATCGCGCCCTCCACGCCCTGCGTGTTGAAGGCAAACAGCCCGCCGGTCACAAAGGCCATATGCGCCACGCTCGAATAGGCGATCAGCTTCTTCATGTCCTGCTGGATAAGCGCAACGAGCGACATATATACCACCGCCACCATCGACATGCCGAACACCAGCCACATCCATTCAACGGATGCATCCGGGAACATCGGCATGGAGAAGCGGATGAAGCCATAGCCCCCCATTTTCAGCAGCACGCCCGCCAGAATCATCGAGCCCGCCGTCGGTGCCTCCACATGCGCATCCGGCAGCCAGGTGTGCACCGGCCACATCGGCATCTTCACGGCAAAGCTGGCGAAGAAGGCGAGCCACAGCCAGGTCTGTGCCTGCGCCGGAAAATCATGCGCCATGAGCGCCGGAATATCCGTCGTCCCGGCTTCCGCGGCCATCCAGATCATGGCCAGCAGCATCAGCACCGAACCAAGCAGCGTATAGAGGAAGAATTTATAGGACGCATAAATGCGCCGCTTGCCGCCCCAGATACCGATGATGAGATACATCGGAATAAGCCCGGCTTCGAAGAAAATATAGAAAAGGAAAAGATCAAGGCTCGCGAACACGCCGATCATCAACGCTTCCATCGCCAGGAAGGCCGCCAGATATTCCGGCACGCGCGTCTTTACACTGTCCCACCCGGCCAGAATGCAAAGCGGCATCAGAAACACCGACAGGATAATCAGCAGCAGCGAAATACCGTCTATGCCCAGATGCCAGCTGAACAGCTCGCCAAACAGTTCGGCGCGCTCGGTAAACTGGAAAGCCGCCGTGCTGCTGTCAAAACGCACCCACAGCAGCAGGCCCATCACGAACAGGATCAGCGTCGTGCCCAGCGCCACATAGCGGGCGCTGCGCGCCCGGCTTTCATCGCCACCCGGCAGGAACAGCACCAGCAGCGCCGCCGCGAGCGGCAGGAAGATCATCGCGGACAACATCAGCGCACCATCAGCCAGGTTGCGAAGGCGGCCACACCAAGCAGCATTACCAGCGCATAGGAATAAAGAAGGCCAGACTGGAACCGGCGTGCAACACCAGCCCCCGCCGCCACCGTCGCGGCCAGACCATCCGGGCCAAAGCGGTCAATCATGCCCTGATCGCCCCCCTTCCAGAACAGCCCGCCCAGCCACTTGGCCGGCCGCACAAAAATCGCGTCATACAGTTCATCGAAATACCATTTACGCGACAGAAAACGGTGCAGCAGCGCGAAATGGCTGACAAATCGCGCCGGCGCATCCGGTTTCCGGATATAGTTGCGGATCGCGATCAGCAGCCCCGTCGCCATGGCGGCAAAGGGTGCCCAATGCACCCAGCCGGGCACATGGTGCAGCGCCTCGAAGAAATGCGCGTCATGCACGATGGAACCAGCCCAGAAGGCCGTCTCGCCGCCCACGAACAGGTCGTTGAACAGGAAGCCCGCGCCCAATGCCCCCAGGCTCAGCAGCAGCAGCGGCACCAGCATCGACAGCGGGCTTTCATGCGGATGATAGCCGGCCGTGCCATCGTCATGCGCTTCATGGCCGTGGCTGTCCTGTGCATGACTGTCGGGCGCGTGGCTGTCATGCGCATGATCCTCATGCCCATGCGCGTCATGCATCGCATGCCGGATATGTTCGCTGCCCGCCCAGCGCGGTTTCTGGAAGAAGGTCAGGAAAATCAGCCGCCAGCTATAGAAGCTGGTCAGCGTCGATGCGAAAATCCCGACGAAAAAAGCCGTCCGCGACGCATTCGACCCATTTTCAAACGCCGCAAACAGCACCGCATCCTTGGAATAATAGCCCGCCGTGAAGTTCACCCCGGTAATCGCAATCGTGCCGATCAGCATGGCGATGAAGGTCAGCGGAATGGCTTTGCGCAGGCCGCCATAGAAACGCATGTCCTGTTCATGGTGCATCGCATGGATCACCGAACCCGCGCACAGGAACAGCAGCGCCTTGAAAAAGGCGTGCGTGAACAGGTGGAACATCGCCGCACCATAAGCGCCCGAACCCGCCGCAAAGAACATGAAGCCCAGTTGCGAGCAGGTGGAATAGGCAATCACCCGCTTGATATCATTCTGCGTGGTCGCAACCGTCGCCGCAAACAGCGCCGTCAGCGCACCGACACAGGTGACAACGGTGGAGGCCGTCACCGACGCCTCATAGAGCGGCGACATGCGGCACACCAGAAACACGCCCGCCGTCACCATGGTGGCNNAGGTGTGCAGCGGCACCTGCGCCGATTTCCCGCACGCCCCCACAAACAGCAGCAGCGCAATGCAGGTAATCGCATCCACATTATGCCCCAGGAAGGTAAAGGTCGCCCCCCTGGCCGCCGGCACCTGCCCCAGAATGGAGTCGATATCGACCGTGCCAAACAGCATGAACAGCGCGAAAATGCCCAGCATGAAGCCGAAATCACCCACGCGGTTCACCACAAAAGCCTTGATGGCCGCGTTCCAGGCGCTCGGCTTCTTGTACCAGAAG
>DITZ01000071.1:309-676 GCA_002422985.1 Sphingomonadales bacterium UBA6171 | reverse complement strand
CCATATAGCCCCAGCTATACAGATGCACCAACGCCGAGACGGAGGTGATGACCACCAGCATCACGCCCGTCAGCATATCCACCTTCAGCGACCAGTTGACCGCCATATCGCCACTGGTGAACCATTCCGCCACCAGCACATCCTGCGCCGGCGCACCGCCGATCAGCCCGATGAAGATCAGCCAGGACAGCGCCGCCGAGACGAACAGCGCCCCGGTGGTCACCAGCTTGGCGGCGAAATTGCCAATCACCCGGTTGCCGATGCCGGCAATCAGGAAGGCCAGAAACGGAAGGAAAACAAGAGCCTGGATCATGGCGTCAGCCCTTCATCAGGCGCACATCGTCAACCGCGATGGTGCCGCGGTTGC
>DITZ01000071.1:0-252 GCA_002422985.1 Sphingomonadales bacterium UBA6171 | reverse complement strand
TCGATCGACATCAGAATGATGATGATATTCTTGCGGTTGATAAGGATCCCCAACACGCCCAGCGTGAACAGGATCGCCCCCACCACCAGATAATGGCCAATGCCGATCATCATTGGACGCCCCCGTCGGTATCAACGCCCGCGCCAATGGCCGGGCGCGTCGTGGTAATCGCGTCCTTGGCGGTCCGCATCGTCTGGCGCATCACATTCTGCTTCTTCACGCCCGGCCGCTGGCGCAGCGTCAGCACGATGG
>DITZ01000023.1:22280-22417 GCA_002422985.1 Sphingomonadales bacterium UBA6171 | reverse complement strand
TGGGGAAGGCCGCCGGCAGCACCTCGGGCTCCTCCTCCTCCCCATTATAGGTGGGGCGGAAGCTGACGGTTTCATCGTCCACGCCCTCCATCAGCAGAATGGCGGCGCGGGTCAGCCGGGCTTCGGTGTAGCGCATG
>DITZ01000023.1:0-22260 GCA_002422985.1 Sphingomonadales bacterium UBA6171 | reverse complement strand
CAGCGGGTAGCGCAGCGAAAAATCCTGCGCCATGCGGACCATCGCGTCATAAACCGCGACATCGCCATGCGGGTGATATTTGCCGATCACATCGCCCACCACACGGGCGCATTTCTTGAAGCCGCCCGACGGGTCCAGCTTCAGCAGCCGCATCGCCCACAGCAGGCGGCGGTGCACCGGCTTCAGCCCGTCGCGCACATCCGGCAAAGAGCGCGCCGTGATGGTGGAGAGCGCATAGACGAGATAGCGTTCGGAAAGCGCCGCGTCGAAGGGGGTTTCGATGATTCCGGCGGCTTCGTCTGTTATGGCGGTCATCGCGCCGTCCTATCCGCGCCAGACGGCGCTGCCAAGCCTGCCGCGCCGGATTTGTTCCATCTACGTTCCTGCCTGTTCTGGCCTGCCTGTTCTGGCCTGCCTGTTCCGGCCTGCCGGTTCTGGGCTGGCCGCTCAGGCGCGCGCGGCCCGTTCCCGGATGGCGCGCAATGCCGGGCGCTGGTGCAGCCAGTGCAGTTCCAGGAAATGGCCGGTCAGGCGCAGCGCATCGGCGGCATCCGCCGGGCTGCCTTCCCCGCTGAACAGCGCCGCCGGCAGCGGCAGCAGGCGCGGCGCCCATGGCTGGCCTGCGGCCATGGCGCGGCTGACGGCGCGGCCGCTGTTGGGGCTGACAAAGGCGAGATCGTCGGCCCGCCCGCCCAGCGCACAGCTTTCAAGATCCAGCCCGAAGCCGCTTTCCTGCAACAGCAGCAGTTCATAACGGGCAACCGCAAGGCGCATGGTGCTGCCGTCCATCCCGGCGGAAAGCCCGGCCAGAATAGTATCCAGCGTGTCCACCAGCCGCGGGTGCGGCACGGCTTCGGCCAGCACCGCGGCTGTCAGCTCCGTCAGCCACATCAACACCGCGGCGGGGCCGGGGGTGTAGGCAAGGAGGGCGCGGCTCTCCGCCACTTCGGCGCTGGCGGTGGGCAACTGGCCCTCGCTGCGGACACGCAGCCGCAGCGCCACCCGGTTGCCGGGGTGCAGCGTCGCGCGCATCCGCTTGCCGCGCGCGCCCGCGACATAGCCGGCGCGCAGGCCGCTTTGCCGGCAGAGGAAGCGCACCACCGCGCCATGCTCGCCATGTGGCAGGGCGGTCAGCACCAGCGCTTCATCCTCGCTGATCAACTCAGAGCGCTTTTCGACCATATTGGCCACAATCGGCTCCGTCCCGGCGGGTCAACATGGTCGAAAAGCGCGCAGGCCGGTCAATCAACCCAGTCCATGCCCAGGTCGCGCCACACGCTGCGGTCTTCCGCCCAGCCGGGCTTCACCTTCACATGGCAATAAAGATGCACGCGCCGGCCCAGCATGGTTTCCAGTTCCAGCCGCGCGCCTTCGCCGATGGCCTTGATGCGCCGGCCGCCGGCCCCCACCACCATCGCCTTCTGGCTCTCGCGGTCGATATAGATTTGCGCGTGGATAACCGCCGATCCGTCAGCGCGCTCCTCGAACTTCTCGGTGTGGACGGCGGCGGCATAGGGCAGTTCCTGCCCCATCTGCTGGAACAGCTGTTCGCGCACCAGTTCGGCGGCCAGCATCCGCGCGGGCGCGTCGGTCAGCTGATCTTCGGGGAACAGCCATGGGCCTTCGGGCGCGGCCTTTGCCAGCGCGCTGCGCAGGTCCGCCACGCCGTCGCCCGTCAGCGCGCTGATCATGAAGGTTTCGCTGAACGGATGCAGCGCGTTTGCTTCGGCCGTGGTCTCCAGCAGCGTCGCGCGCGGTGCCACATCCACCTTGTTCAGCACCAGCCAGCAGGGCGTCGTCCGCCCCGCCAGCCCCGCCAGCAGCGCGCGCACATCGTCGCGCAGGCCGGCTTTCGCGTCCACCATGGCGAGCAGAATGTCAGAATCGGCCGCGCCATCCCAGGCCCCCTTCACCATCGCCCGGTCCAGCCGGCGGCGTGGCGAGAAGACGCCGGGCGTGTCCACCATCACCAGCTGCGCCGCGCCTTCCACCGCCACCGCCATCAGCCGCACCCGCGTCGTCTGCACCCTGGAGCTGACGATGGCGACCTTCTGGCCGACGATGGCATTCACCAGCGTCGACTTGCCGGCGTTGGGCGCACCCAGCAGCGCCACCATTGCGCAGCGCGTCGGCGCAGCTGATTCACTCTCCACCATGAGTCTCCAAAAAGGCCTGCGCGGCCCGCGTTTCGGCTTCCTGCTTCGACGATCCCTCCGCCTCGACCGGCGGCAAATCCCCAACGCGCAGCCGCACATGAAAATTGGGCGCATGATGCGCGCCCGAACGACCTGCCAGCTCATATACAGGCGTTCGCCGCCCGCGCGCCAGCGCCCATTCCTGCAAGGCCGATTTCGGATGCTTCTGCGCGCTGCCCACCTGTCCGGACTGGCCGGACCACCAGCGCCGCACCGCCTGACCCGCCGACTCCCAGCCCTGATCCAGCCACAGGGCGCCGATCAGCGCCTCCACCACATCCCCCAATATATTGTCGCTGTCGACCCCGCCATCGGCGCGCGCCTGCGCATCCATCCGCACATAGGAGCCAACATGGTGCGCGCGGGCCACGGCCGCGCAGGTTTCGCCGCTCACCAGCGTGTGGAAGCGGCGGGTCAGCTTGCCCTCCGGCTCCTTCGGATATTTCTGATAAAGGTCCGCCGCGATCACCGCGCCCAATATACGGTCGCCCAGAAACTCCAGCCGTTCATAACTGGTGGCCGACCGCGCGCTCTTGTGCGTCAGCGCCATCATCAGCAGCGCCGGATCAGACAGGCGGATGCCCAGCGTTTCCGTCGCCCAGGCTTCCGCTTCCAGCCTGTCCCGTTCCGCTTGTGTGCCCATGAGCCTGACTCGCCCGCAGTGGCGGCCGATGTCAAGCAAATTGCCCGGCTTTTCCCCTTTGCGGCAGCGCACAAGATTGGGTATTGGCATCCAATGCCGCTCCCTCACGAGACCGCCGCCTGGGCCGCTTTGCACCGCATCGCCGCCCAACCCCAGCCACCGATCGCCACGCTGTTCGCCACAGAGCCGGACCGGCTTCAGCGCCTGACACTGACAATATGCGGCATCCGGTTCGACTGGTCCAAGCTGTCGCTGTCAGCCCGGACGCTGGCGGCCATGGCCGATCTGGCGGTGGCGGCCGATCTGGCCGGCTGGCGCGCACGGCTGGCGGCGCAGGCACCGGTCAACCAGTCCGAAGGCCGCGCCGCCACGCATATGGGCTTGCGCGATCCGGCCAATGCCGCCGCCGTTGCCCCCATTCTCGATCTCGCCGCCCGCATCCGCGCCGGGGCGCTGGGCAGGGTGACCGCCATCATCCACATCGGCATCGGCGGCTCGGCGCTTGGGCCGCAGTTGCTGATCGATGCGCTGGGCCGCGACGGCGACGGCCCGGCGGTGCATGTGGCCGCCAACATCGATGGCGAGGCGCTGCACCGCGCCTTTGCCGCCTGCGACCCCGCCACCACCCTGCTGGTGGCCGTCTCCAAAACCTTTACCACACAGGAAACCCGCACCAATCTGGCAACCGCGCAGCGATGGTTGCTGGATAATGGCGTCGCCAATCCGGCGGAACGCACCATCGCCGTCACGGCCGCGCCCGCGCGCGCCATCGGGGCGGGCATTCCGCACATATTGGATTTCGCGGAATCGGTTGGCGGCCGCTATTCGCTCTGGTCCGCCGTTGGCCTGCCGCTTGCCATCCGCGCCGGCCCGGCCGCCTTTCAGGCGCTGCTGGATGGCGCGCATGCGATGGACCGGCATTTCCTGACGGCACCGCTGTTGCACAATGCGCCGGTCATCGCCGCGATGGGCGATGTGTGGGCCGCCAGCTTCCTGCAACGCCCCACGCGCGGCGTGTTCGCCTATGACGAGCGGCTGCGGCTGGTGCCACCCTATCTGCAACAGCTGGAAATGGAATCGAACGGCAAATCGGTGGCGCGCGACGGCACGCCGCTGCCCTTCCCCACCGCCGCCATCACCTGGGGCGGCACCGGGACGGACGCGCAGCATGCCGTGTTCCAGCTGCTGCATCAGGGCACGCATGAAGATCCGGTCGAGTTTCTCGCCGTGCGCACGCCCGGCCATATGCTGGCCCCGATCCACCACAAGCTGCTGCTGGCCAACTGCTTTGCGCAAGGGGCAGCGCTGCTGGCCGGCCGCAGCCCGGAAGCCGCGCTGGCCGCCGCCGGCGGCGACGCGGGGCTGGCGTCGCAGAAAAGCTTCCCCGGCAATCGCGGCTCCGCCACCATCCTGCTCGACGTGCTGGACCCGTTCACGCTGGGCGCGTTGCTGGCGTTCCACGAAGCCCGCACTTTTGCCGGCGCCATGCTGATGGGCATCAACCCCTTCGATCAGTGGGGCGTGGAGCTGGGCAAGGAAGTGGCGAACAAATTGTCGGCCGGTGACAGCAGCGGCTTTGACCCCTCCACCATGGCCCTGATGCAGGTCGCCGGCCTATAGGCTGAGATGCAGAAACCGGCTGAAATCGCTGGCCGCATATTCCGCAAAGGCCGGGCCGTTCACGAAACCGCGCGCGCGATAGAGCGCCAGCGCCGGTTCGAACGCCACGCCTGAGCCGGTTTCCAGGCTGAGCCGGTGATAGCCGCGTGTTCAGGCCGTGGCGATGATGGCTGCCAGAATCGCGCCGCCCGCGCCCTGCCGCAGCGCATCCGGCTGTGCGTGCACGGACTTTATCTCGCCCGTGCCGTCGCCCGGATCGCGCAGCGCGCCGATGGCGCCAAGCTGCCCGCCCCGCCAGGCGCTCAGCAGCAGGATGTGGGGCGATTGCAGGCCAGCGCTGTCCAGGGCAAAGCAATGATCGGGCGGCGAATTTTCGATCATGCCCCGCCCGTGCAGGCTGACCAGCGCGCGGCTGGCCTCGCCGGAGAGATTATCGGGGCGGACGGCCCAGCTCATGCGAAATCCGGGGTCCACAACCCCGCGCGATCCGCCGATGTGCCAACCCGCACATTGCGCTTCCACAGCGCTTCAGGTGCCGCCAGCGCCACGGCAATCAGCTTGTCCCGCCGCCGGGTATAGGCGCGGCTTTCCAGCGCGGATGGGCCAAGGCCCCGCACCTTGCGGCCGATATCGCCATAAATCTGCGCGGCCGACAGCACCGCCCAGGCCTGACGGTTGCGCAGACGCGGCACGCCATGCGCGGCCGACGCCTCATAGCGTTCTGCGAGATCGACCAGCTTTGTCACCACCTTGTGCAGCGCGTCGCGGTTCGCCGGCAGGGCATAACCGTCGCGGCCGAGCCCGGCTTCCGCCAGCCAGCTGTCGGGCAGATAACAGCGGCCGCGTTCCGCATCCTCGGCCACATCCCGCGCGATATTGTTGAGCTGGAACGACAGGCCCAGATCAGACGCGCGGGCGAGCGTGGCATGGTCATCGGGCGGCACACCCATCACGATCGCCATCATCACGCCCACACAACCCGCCACATGATAGCAATAGCGCAGCAGATGCGCCGCATCCGCCACCGGCTGCCATTCGACATCCATGCGGAAGCCTTCAATCAGATCATGGGCATAGCGGGCGGGAAGATGGCTTTCCGCGGCCACGCGCGCCAGGGCGGCAAAGGCCGGATGGTCCATTGCTTCGCCGGCCAGCGCCCTGTCCGTCTCCCGCCGCAGCATGGCGAGCCGCTCGTCGGGCGTTCCATCCCATATATGCGTGCCTTCGCCCAGCAGCTGGCCGTCGATCACATCGTCGGCATGGCGGCACCAGGCATAAAGCAGCGTGGCGCGCGCCCGCGTCCCGCCGTCAAACAGCCGGCTGGCGAGCGCGAAGCTCTTGGAGCCCTTCTCGATAGACTCGCGGGCCGAAGTGAGAAGCGCATCCTGCACGGCGGCACTCTAACCCGTTCGCGGCGGGCGGGGAAGGTCGCTCACAGCGCCGTTTCCAGCAATGGCCCGCCGTTCGAAGGCCAGCCGGCCGGGTCCTCCACGCCGAAATCCTTCAGCATCAGCCGGGCGGTCGCCTTGGCGCTGCCAACCACGCCCGGAATGCCCGCGCCCGGATGGGTGCCGGCGCCCACAAAATAGAGATTCTTCAGCACATCATCGCGATTGTGGGTGCGGAAATAGGCCGATTGCCACAGCAGCGGCTCAAGGCTGAAGGCCGATCCCAGATGCGCGTTCAGCTCGGTGCGGAAATTGGCCGGGGTGAAGGTGCGCATCGTCACCAGATCTTCCTTCAGGCCAGGAATCAGCCGCTCTTCGAGATAGCTGAGAATCCGGTCGGCATAGATTGGCGCAATCGCGTTCCAGTCGGCCGGGAATTTGCCCAGATGCGGCACGGGCGACAGCACATAGAAGCCGGAGCAGCCCTCTGGCGCGAGATCGGGATCAGACGCGGTCGGGTGGTGCAGATAGAGCGAGAAATCATCCGCCAGCGTGCCGTGGCTGTAGATATCCTTCAGCAGCTCGCGATAGCGCGGGCCGAACAGGATGCTGTGGTGCGGAATCGCTGGGTGCTGCCGCTTCAGCCCGAAATAAATCACGAACAGCGAGGGCGAGAAGCTTTTGCGCTGCATGGTGGCCGCCATCTTCCGCCCGCGCGGGTGGTGGCCCAGCAGATCCTTATAAGTGTGCACCACATCGCCGTTGGAAACGACCGCATCAAAGCGGCGCGTGCTGCCATCGGGCAGCGTCACGCCGATAATATGGCCGGCGGATGCCTCCAGCGCCTTCACCGGGGTCGCCCCATGATATTCGCCGCCCAGATCCTGAAACAGCTTCAGCATCCCCTGCACCAGCGCATGGGTGCCGCCTTTGGGAAACCACACGCCCCATAGCTTTTCCAGCGCATGGATCAGCGCATAGATGGACGAGGTGTTGAACGGATTGCCGCCCACCAGCAGCGTGTGGAAGCTGAACGCCTCGCGCAGCCGCGGATCGGCGATATAGCGCGACACGATGGAAAAGACGGAGCGGAACGCCTGATAGCGCAACAGGCTGGGCGCGGCCTCCAGCATGGAACGGAAATCGAGGAAGGCTTCATGGCCGAGCTTCTGATAGCCTTCGCGGAACACGGCTTCGGAAAATTCCATGAAGCGGCGATAGCCCTCCACATCATCCGGGTTCAGCGCGGCAATCTGTTTCAGCAGCGCCTCATCATCGTTTGAATAATCGAAGAATGTGCCATCCTCCCACATCAGCCGGTAAAAAGGCGAGACGGGCATCAGATCGACATAATCCTTTATGTCGCGGCCAGACAGCGTGAATAATTCCTCCAGACAGGACGGGTCCGTCACCACGGTCGGCCCGGCGTCGAAGGTGAAGCCTTCATCCTCGAACACATAGGCGCGGCCGCCCGGCTTCTCGCGCGCTTCATAGATGGTCGTCTGGATGCCCGCCGTTTGCAGGCGGATGGCAAGCGCCAGCCCCCCGAAGCCACTTCCGATCACTGCCGCCGTGCGCTGCATTCCTGTCAACCTTCTGTCACGATGCGTCCATCACCGCGCGGATGGCCCGGCCCAGCGGAACTGGCGGCTTTCCGGTCAGGATGCGTATCTTGTCGAGGGCATTGCTATGGCCCGCATAGAAGCGGGCGACAAGCGCCTCATCAAGCCCATAGAAGCGTTGCAGCACGCGCCACCGCTCGCCGGGCAGCGCCGCCTTGAACAGCATCTTGTTGAGCATGCGGTAGAATCCCCGCTCCTCCCAGCGCGCGATGGCATAGGCGCGCGCGGCGCGGTCAATCGCCGCGCCCGTAAGATCGGAGAGGCCGGCGATGTGCAACGCCAGCCGCACGGCATCCGGGAAGCTATAGCCGGTCACGGGGTGAAACAGGCCGGCCGCCATGCCCACGGGCGCAATTCCGGCCGGCAGCGCCGCCAGATGCGCGCGGATGTCACCGCCGATGGCAATGGGCAGCACGCCATCCTCATCCCGCAGCACGCGGGCAATGCGCCAGCCCTGCGCCGCCGCATAAGCCCGCACCCGCGCGGCCACCGCCGCGCGGTCCAGCGCGTCTCCATCGGCGTAATAGGTGTCCTCGATCAGCGCGGTCGCCGGCGTGAAGGGCAATGTATAGACAAAGCGATAGCCGTCGAGCTGATCGACGGTTGCATCCATGATGATCGGCCCGGAAAGGCCGTGCGGCTGCTCCAGCTCCACCTCCAGCCCCACGAATTTCTGGAAACCCAGCCGCAGGTGCGGTGCCGCCCGCTGCCCGCGCGCATCCAGCACCGCGCCCACATCGATCCTGCGCTGGTCTGCCAGCGTCACCGCATGGGGTGAAACCGTCGCCACCGGCACGCCCATGAAGCGGGTCAGCCCCGGCAGCGCGCAGAGGGCATCGTGCAGCCGATCGGATGTGGCGGATTGATAGGGTGCGTTGAAGCGGCGACCAAGGGCTGGAAAGCGCACGGCATAATCCGCCCAGCGGTGCGCAATCAGCGGTGCCGCCAGGGCGCGGCCTTCGGCGCCCACATCCGATTCAAAGCTGGACCAGGTGTGATTGCCACCAAAGCGTGCGCCACTTTCCACAATGCCGATGCGCAGATCAGGCCGCTTCGCCGCCAGTGCCAGCGCGATCAGCCCGCCCGAAAGCCCGCCGCCCACTATCAGAATGTCGATGCGCGAAGATGCCACCGCCGATGCTCTAGCGATAACAGCGCCCGCCCGCTAGGTGGAGCGGATGACCGCCCTTATCCTTTCGGCGCTGCTCATGTCGCTTATCGTCGGCGTGCGCTATCTCGCCACCTCCGGCTTCTTTGCCTGGACGGCGCGGCGCATCCGGCCTGATATCTATGCCCCCGCAGACGAACAGAAAGCCGCGCGGCTCAACCGGCAGATCCGGCGCGAAATCGGCTGGTCGCTGCTGTCGGTCGCCATCTATGGCATCCCCGCCGGCATCGTCGCGCAGCTGTGGCAGGCCCATGGCCTGACCCGCATCTACTCCGACCTGTCCGCCATGCCGCTCTGGTGGCTGCCCGTGTCGGCCTTCCTCTATCTGGCTGTCCACGACACCTGGTTTTACTGGACGCACCGCGCGATGCACCATTGGCCCGCGCTGTTCCGCACCGCACATGCCGTGCACCATGAAAGCCGCCCTCCCACCGCCTGGGCCGCCATGAGCTTTCACCCGTGGGAGGCGCTTTCCGCCGCCTGGTTAATCCCGGCGCTCACCTTTATCATTCCCATCCATCATGGCGCCCTGCTGCTGGTGCTGCTGATTGCCACCTTCTTCGGCGTCACCAACCATATGGGTTGGGAGATTTTCCCTCGCCGCTGGATCAACGGCTGGTTCGGCCGGCATATCATCTCCGCCTCGCACCACCATCTGCACCACGGGCTTTACCAGTCCAACTATGGCCTTTATTTCCGCTTCTGGGACAGGCTGTGCGGCACAGACAAGGGCTTCAGCAGCGACCTGCTGCGCCCCTGATCCTGCTGCGCCCCTGGCCTGCTGCGCCCCTGGCCTGCTACGCCGCCAGCACGGCCGCAATCGCGGCTTCCACCACATCCACATCGGCCGTCGCATCAATCCGGGCAAAGCGCGCATCTTCTGCTGCCATGGCGGCAAAGCCGGCGCGCACCCGCTGATGAAAATCCAGCTGATGGGTTTCAAAACGGTCCGGCGTGCCACGCCGCTGTGCAGCCCGCGCCAGGCCGGCCTCCACCGGCAGATCCAGCCACAGCACCCGATCGGGCCACAGATCCGCGCAGGCAAAGCGGTGCATTGCGGTCAACATATCCAGCGACAGCCCCTTGCCATGGCCCTGATAGGCAAGCGTCGAATGTACATAGCGATCACACAGCACCCATTGCCCGGCGGCCAGCGCCGGCGCGATCAGCCGCGCCACATGGTCCGCCCGCGCGGCGGTCACCAGCAGCGCGTCGGTCTGCGCCGTCCAGCGATCGGCGCTGCCGGTCACAAACAGCGCGCGAATGGCCTCGGCGCCCGGCGTGCCGCCCGGCTCGCGGCTTTCCACCACATCCACCCCGCGCGCGCGCAGCCGGGCCGCCAGCCGCACCACCTGGGTGGATTTGCCGGCCCCCTCCCCGCCTTCAAAACTGATGAAGCGCCCCCTCATTCGACAATCCTTGCGTCATGATAGCCGGCGCTGCGGATATCCCACAGCACCGCGTCCAGCCGGTCCGCCGCCACCGGCCCCACCCGCACCCGCCATAGCCCGGTGCCGGTTGGCGTCGCCGCCGCCGGGCCGAAATCCCCCAGCACCGAGGCGAGCGCATTGGCCCGCGCCACATCCGACAGCGCCGCGATCTGGATATAGCGCCCGCCCGCCGCCAAAGGGGCAGGCGGTGCAGGGGCCCGCGCCACCATCATCGGTTTTGTCCGGTCCTGCGCTGGAAACACCCGCCGCACCCGCACCTTGGCCAGCCCCGCCCTGTCCACCCCCAGCAGTTGCGCCGACCGGCGCGACAGATCAATTATCCGCCCATCCACAAAGGGCCCGCGATCATTGATGCGCACCACCAATTGCCGGCCATTATCCATATTGGTAACTTCAACCCAGCTTGGCATGGGCAAAGTCTTGTGGGCGGCCGTCAGATCATCCTGGTTATAGATTTCACCGGTCGCCGTCGGTTTCGCATGAAAAGTCGGGCCATACCAGCTGGCGATGCCCTTCTCGTCATAGCCCCGGTCGTCCGCCGGATAATAGGTCTTGCCCGACACCATATAGGGCTTGCCGATCTTCACCGCATGGCCAGCCGCCGACGCCACAGGGCGCGGCTTTGGCTGGCTGGCGCAGGCGGCGAGCGCCAGCAGACTAAGGACGGAGAGCGGGAGCGACCGCATCAGCCAAAAGCGCCACGGAAAGCGCATAATAATTGGAGCAATTATAGTCCATGATCGCCCGATAGCTCGGCGTAATCAGGAAGGCACCCGTGCCCGGCCCGTCCGGCTCCACCAATGCCATGGGCGTGGCCGGCACCGGCCACAGCGCGTTCAGCGGGATGAAGCCCATGGCCTGCCACTGGCTCGCCGGCAGCCAGCGCGAATGCCGCTCCAGCGGACCGATGCACTGGGTGGGCTTCACCGGATTGGCGACGCCCGCCCGGTCAAAGCCCGCCGGCACCAGGGCGCGAAAGCCCCAGGGCGTGCCCGCCTGCCAGCCATGCTGCGCCAGGTAATTGCCGATGGAGGCGAAACTGTCCGCCCGCGAAGCCCATATATCGGCCCGCCCATCCCCATCCCCGTCGCGCGCATAAGCGAGGTAGGAGGAGGGCAGGAATTGCGGCTGGCCAAAGGCGCCGGCCCAGCTGCCCGTCAGTTGCGACCGGCTGGCCCGGCCTTCGCCCACCATCCGCACCAGCGCATCCAGTTCGCGCGTGAACAGCGCCTCGCGCCGGCCATCATAGGCGAGCGAGGCGACAGCCGACGGCAGATCAAAGCCCCCCATCACCCGGCCATAGCTGGTTTCCATGCCCCAGATGGCGACGATGATTTCCGCCGGCACGCCGGTTTCCGCCGCGATGCGCTGTAGCGTCGCGGCCTCCTGCGCGCCGCGCGCGCGGCCATCATCGATGCGCTGCTGCGTCAGTTGACGGGCAAGATAATCGGTGAACATATTGCGCTTGCCGGAATCATCGGGCTGATTGCGATCCAGCTCCACCGTGCGCGCACTGAATTGCACGCTTTCCAGCGTGGCGGCCAGCCACTCCGCCTTCAGCCCGCGCCCGATGGCACCGGCCTTGTAATTTTCCAGCCAGATCGGAAAGCCATCGGCCTGGCCCGTCACATCGGCAAGCGCCGGCCAGGACAGCCCGGGCGCCAGCAAGGCGGCAAGCAGGAAAATACGCATGAACAGGCTGTGCCACAGCCACCGCCCCGCGTGAATCCCCTTTCCGACAAAGCGATGCTCCCCTAAGGCAAAGCCAGCGCGGGAGCACCACCCTCCCCCGCCGCCGGAAGGGTGGCCGAGTGGTTTAAGGCNNCGATGCGCAAGCATCCGTGGGTTCGAATCCCACCCCTTCCGCCAGCTTTTTGCTCACGGCCTGGCCTCCGCAGGGGGCGGCCTGTCGGCCGACGCGCGGTCGCGCTTGCGAACCCTGGCGGGTTCGGGGTTCCGGATCACGGCGTGGCCTTTGCAGGCTTTAGTCCTTCGATGCAGACGTTCGGCCAGCTTGACGCTATGGGCAGCGGATGCGCATTTCCTCCGAACCGCTGATGGTGGCGGCCCTTTATCGCTTCACCCGCTTTGACGATGTGGCCCGGCTGCGCGCTCCGCTGGCGCAACTATGCCGCACGGCGGGCGTTCGCGGCACGCTGCTGCTGGCGCCAGAGGGCATCAACGGCACCATTGCCGGCACGGCGGAGGGCATGGAACGGGTGCTGGCACATATTCGCACACTGCCGGGCTGTGCTGATCTGGATGTGAAATATTCGGATGCGTCGGCGATGCCCTTTCACCGCATGAAAATCAGGCTGAAGCGCGAAATTGTGACGATGGGTCTGGCCGATATTGATCCGCTGGCGGGCGTCGGCGCCTATGTGGAGCCGCAGGACTGGAACGCGCTGATTTCAGCGCCCGACACGATCCTGATCGATACCCGCAATGATTATGAGGTGGCGATCGGCAGTTTTCCCGGCGCCATCGACCCGAAAACCGCCAGTTTCCGCGATTTCCCCGCCTGGTTCCGGGGCGAACGGGCGCGGCTGCTGGGCCAAGGCAGGCCGGTGAAGGTGGCCATGTTTTGCACCGGCGGNNGTGTTCCACCTGAAGGGCGGCATCCTCAACTATCTGGAACAGGTGCCGGCGGAACAAAGCCTGTGGCAGGGCGAATGTTTCGTTTTCGATCAGCGGGTGGCCATCGGCCACGGCCTGACCGCCGGCAGCCACGCCCTGTGCTTCGCCTGCCGCCGCCCGGTGAGCGCAGAAGACCGCGCCTCCCCCCGATATGAGGAAGGCGTCAGCTGCCCCGCCTGTCACGCCAGCCAGACGGAAGCCCAACGCGCATCCTGCCGCGAACGTCACCGGCAGGAGACGATGGCCGCTGCAAGAGGCCAGGCGCATGTGGGGGCGGTGTTGGCGTGACGGACTTACAGCCCGGCCATGCCACGGCCATCACGGCGATGACACGGTAAGACGCAGGCTGACATGGTTCCGGGGACAGGAATTGCGGAGACGCTATCCTTAATTATGTGGCAGCCAACAGGCGGTTCGAGGCATGATCGGCATGCCTCGCGCGCCGATCATGCCATTGGCAGCTCGCCTGCCATGCTGCGCTACGGCGGGCAGCGGCAGACACCCATGCCATGAACGCGAAGGCCGATGGGAAGGGAGCAGGTGGGCGTTATCGTGGCGGAGAGGGAGGGATTCGAACCCTCGATGAGCTTACACCCATAACGGTTTTCGAGACCGCCGCATTCGACCACTCTGCCACCTCTCCGCAGGGCGCGGGCCCGGTCGAAGGCGGGCCATAGCGGGGGATGCGGGGCGCGACAAGTCTGCATATCCCGCGCATCCCATTTCTGTTACCCCTTTACCCGCGCCCATGGCTTTCTATATCCATGAAACCGCCCTATCAGGCCCGCCCCACCCGGATATCATCGCCATGGACAAAAGAATCGCCCCCAGCACCGCCGCCCCGGCGGCTTACCCCGTCGCCGAAGCGCGCTTCGGGATTGGCGACATCGTGCGCCATCGGGTCTATCCCTTTCGCGGCGTGGTGTTCGATGTGGATGCAGTGTTCGCCAACACCGAAGAATGGTGGAATTCCATCCCCGAACAGGTGCGTCCGGCAAAAGACCAGCCCTATTACCACCTCCTCGCCGAAAATGAGGAGACGGCCTATGTCGCCTATGTCAGCCAGCAGAATCTGCTGCCCGATGAAGATGCCGAGCCGGTGCGCCACCCCGCCGTCAGCCAGATGTTCGAGGAATTCGCCAACGGCCGTTATCGGCTGAAGCCGAACATCCGGAACTAAAGCGGTTTCCGGCCCTGTTGATCCGCGGTGATCGCGTCAGAAAGCCCGCCGGTCAGGATGAAACCCCGTCCTTGTGCCCAGGCTGTCACATGGCGGGGCCAGGGCCAAAAGCGTAAGACCTTCCCCTGACCACATATTGCGCTATCCTCGTGCCATGCGTCTTTACAGCTATTTCCGCTCCGGCGCCGCCTGGCGCGTCCGTATCGGCCTCCACTGGAAGGGGCTGGCCTTTGAAACCGTGGCGATGGACCTGCGCACCGGCGTGCAGTCCGCACCGGCATGGCGCGCCCGCAACCCGCAGGGGCTGATCCCCGCGCTGGAGCTGGACGACGGCACCTTCCTCACCCAGTCGCTCGCCATTCTGGAGTGGCTGGAGGAGCGCCACCCCACGCCCGCTTTCCTGCCCCCCTGCCCCGAACAGCGCGCCCGCATCCGCGCGGTGGTGCTGGCGATTGCCGCCGACACGCACCCCTTGCAGAATCTCGGCGTGCTGAAACGCATCGAGGCGCTGGCCGGGGCCGATGCCGCGCGGGACTGGGCCAGAAGCAGCATCACCCACGGGCTGATGGCGGTGGAAGCCCTGCTTTCCGCGCAAGGCCCCTTTGCCTTCGGGGACGCGCCGACGCTCGCCGACATTTTCATCGTGCCGCAACTGTTCAACGCCCGCCGCTTCCGCGTGGACCTGTCCGCCCTGCCGCGCATATCGGCGGTGGAAGCCGCCGCCAGCGCCTTGCCGGCATTTCAGCAGGCGCACCCCGATGTGCAGCCGGATGCGGATTGAGATTCCATAGATGGCTCGGTGAATGGGGGCTGACCCCACGCCGCGTGGGGTCAGCAACGCCGCCTGGGGTCAGCAACGCCGCGCCAAACGCACCAACCCTGCGCCACCCCCCCATCAATGCACCGTCAGCACGCCATTCACCGCGCGCCATTCCGCCGGCCGGATCAGCCCGTCATGCGCCACGCGGATCGAATGCAGCGTCGCTTCCACCTCCCGCCGCCAATAATCCAGAAATCGGCTGAGTTCCGGGAAGCCCGGCGCACGGTCGTGCGTCTGCCAGATGAACTGCTGCAGAATGCTGGGATGGTCGGGCATCCAATAGCTGATTTCCGCTGTCAGCAGGCCATAGCCCGCCATCTGTTTGCGGAAATCGGCATCCCCCTTCATTTGGTCCGGCCGCATGGCCCTATCCTTTCCTTCTCTCCCCTGTTCGGGGGATTCCGGCCCGTTCACGCTCCTGTCGTCTCGCTTCTGCGCCGGTTCACCCGGCTGGATCGCAGTTTTCATTATAACGTCATACATGGCAAGAGATTGAATTTGCAATATTTTCTGTCAGCACTCCGCCCGGATGAGTGCCAGCGCCCCCCGCCCGCCCGTCAACCGCCCCACTGGACAAGCGCGGGCGCATCCGCTTGTGCTGACCCATGGTCAAAAAATACACCGGAGATTGCCACGCATGTCCCGCCCCCTGCATCGCCTGTTTCTTGCCGTGAGCCTCATCGCCATAACCGCAACGCTGCCCACGGCCCCGCTGATGGCGCAGGCCGAAGCCCCCGCCGGCAATCCGCTGCTCGGCACCTGGACCACGCCGGACGGCGTGCCGCCCTATGATCGCATCCGCCCGGAACATTATGAACCGGCGTTCGATGCCGGCATCGCGCAAGCCCGCGCCAATATGGAGAAGATCGCGACCAGCAGCGCCGCGCCCAGCTTCGCCAACACCATCGAAGCGATGGAACTGGCCACCCCGCTGCTCAGCCGCACCCAGGGCGCCTTCTATACCGTCGCCTCCGCCGACGCGACGCCGGCCATCAGCAAGGTGCAGGAGGCCGTCAGCCCCAAGGTCACGCGCTACAGCAGCGACATGATGCTCGACCAGCGCCTGTTCGGCCGGGTGGACACGCTCTACAAGGCCCGCGCCACGCTGGGCCTCACCCCCGAGCAGCTGCGCCTGCTGGAGGTGACGCACCGCCGCTTCGTGCGCGCCGGGGCCGCTTTGTCGCCCGAAGCCCGCACCCGCGTTGCCGCCATCAACGAGCAGGCTGCCAGGCTGAGCGTCACCTTCGGCCAGAATCTGCTGAACGACCAGAAGGCGTCGGACAGCTTCCTCTCTGCCGCCGAAATGGCGGGGCTTTCCGATGGCCAGAAGGCCGCTGCTGCCGCCAAGGCCGCAAAAGCCGGCCAGCCCGGCCTGTTCCTCATCTCCGCCAGCCGATCAGATGTGGAACCCTTCCTCACCGTCGCCACCAACCGCGCCGCGCGGGAAAAAGTCTATCACGCCTTCAACAGGCGCGGCGACAATGGCAATGCCAACGACAATAATGCCATCATCGCGCAACTGGTGGCGCTGCGCTCCGAACGCTCCGGCCTGCTCGGCTTCAGCACCCACGCTGCCTATGTGCTGGACAACAGCATGGCCGCCACGCCCGCGGCCGCCATGGCGCTGCTGCGTCAGGTCTATGATCCGGCCCTCATCCGCGCCGGCGAGGAAGAGCGCGACCTCGCCACGCTGGCCGCCAAAGACGGCATCACCACCATCCAGCCGTGGGACTGGCGTTTCTACGCCGAAAAGGTCCGCGCCGAACGCTACAACCTCGATGACGCCCGGCTGAAGGCCTATCTGCCGCTCGACGGCATGGTGGCCGCCCTTATGGAGACCACGAAGCGCCTGTACGGCATCAGCTTCACCCCCCGGCCCGATGTGCCGGTCTATGCCGATGGCGTGTGTGTGTGGGAGGTGCGCGGGGCGGACAACAAGCCCATCGGGCTTTTCTATGCCGACTGGTTCGCCCGCGACAGCAAGCGCCCCGGCGCCTGGATGAACAGCATCCGCGTCCAGTCCGACCTCACCGGCTTCCGCCCGATCGTCGTCAACAACAGCAATTTCACCCCGCCGCCGGCCGGCGAGCGCGCCACCATCAGCTTCGATGACGCCCGGACCCTGTTCCACGAATTCGGCCACGCGCTGCACGGCCTGTTCTCGCGCGTCCGCTACCCCGGCCTGTCGGGCACGGCGGTCTATCGCGACTTTGTGGAATTCCCCAGCCAGCTGCATGAACATTGGGTGGAAGAGCCGGAAATCCTGCGCGCCCACGCCAGAAACGCCGCCGGCGAGCCGATACCCGAAGCCCTGCTGCAATCGCTGCTGAATTCCATGACCTTCAATCAGGGCTTCGCAACGGTGCAGCAGCTCTCATCCGCCATCCTCGATCAGGAGCTGCATGCGCTTCCCGCCCTGCCCGCCGATTTCAACGCCCGGCAATGGGAAGCCGAGCGTCTCGCCGCGCTGAAGGTGCCCGCCAGCATCGGCATGCGCCACCGCCTGTCGCACTTCAGCCACCTGTTCGACGGCGGCTATGACGCCGGCTATTATGCCTATACCTGGGCCGAAGTGATGGATGCCGACGGCTTCGAAGCCTTCCGGGAAACCGGTAACGCCTTCGACCCCGCCACCGCCAGCCGCCTGAAAACCAATGTGCTGGAAACCGGCAACAGCCGCGAGCCGCAGGAAAGCTACAAGGCCTTCCGCGGCCGCATGCCCACCGCCGACGCCCTGTTGAAAAACCGCGGTTTGAAATAGCGAAGAAGGACCCGCAAAGTTGCCGTCGCCCCGTGCTTGACACGGGGCGACGGCTTATCCTGTTGGCGTCAATGCACTCCCACCCCGCCCGCATAGCGCGCGATCCGCGCCATCGCCGCCTCCAGCACCGCATCATCCGGGCAGAGCGACAGCCGCACATGCCCCGCGCCCGCCGGCCCAAAGCCGCTGCCGGGCATCACCGCCACGCCTTCCGCCTCCAGCAGCCCGCGCGCAAAGGCGACATCATCGGCCATCACGCCGCGCACATCCAGCATCACAAACATGCCCCCCACCGGCATCTGCGCCCGCAGCCGGGCGCAGGCATTAGCCCGCGCCACCACCAGCGCCGCCCGCCGGCGGAACCCGCCGCGATAGTCCGCCAGCGCCGATTCCGGCAGCGCCAGCGCCGCCCGCCCGGCATCCTGCACAAACTGGTTCACGCCGAACATCACCGCCGCGCTCCAGTCCGCCATCGCCGTCACCACTGTTTCGGGCGCCACCACCCAGCCCAGCCGGTATCCGGTCATCGCATGGCTCTTGCTCATGCTGCCCAGCACCAGCGTCCGCCCCTTCGGCCCATGCACCCAGCCGCCGACATGCGCGCCCGCGAAGCGGAACGCCGCATAAACCTCGTCCACCACCAGCCACAGGTCATGCGCCTCGCACAGCGCCGAAAGCGCCGCAAAGTCCGCCGTATCCAGCGCCGTGCCGCTGGGATTGGCCGGGCTGTTCAGCATGATCGCCCGCGTCGCCGGCGTCACGGCGCGCGCAATCGCCGCCACATCGTCCGACAGGTCCGCCCGGGTGCGGGCCAGCACCGCGCGCGCGCCGCTCGCCGCCACCACGCCCGGATAGGTGGCGTAACAGGGGTCGCTCAGGATCACCTCTTCGCCCTCCCCAGCCAGCATCGTGATAACCGCGGCGGCGGCATGTTGCGCGCCCGGCACGATCACCACATTGGCCGCATCCGCCCCCACATATTGCCCCACCGCCGCGCGCAGCGCCGGCTCGCCCAGCAGCGGCGAATAATGGGTGCGCCCGTCATCCAGCGCCGCCTTGGTGGCCGCCACGATATCGGCGTGCGGCGGCCCCTGCGGGTCGCCCAGCGTCAGCAGCAGCAGCTTTTCGCCCGCCGCCACGCGCACCAGCGCCTCATCGGCAATCGCCCAGGCCGCCGCCTGCCCGCCCAAAGCCAGCCGCCGCGCCCGCAGGGAAAGCTCAGCCACCCACGATCGCCCCGGCCGCGATTTCCACCCGCCATTGCGGGAGCCATTCCGGCCGCAGCAGCACCGCGCCCGGCTCCACCGGGTCCGTGCCGGAAACGAAGATGCCATCCCCCATGCGCACCGCGCGGGAAAAAGCGATGCTCACCGCAAAAGGTGAGCCGAAATAATGCTGTTGGCGCGTCATCCCCCGCCTCTATCGACCCGCCCGCCCGCTGCCAAGCCACGCCGCACATCTTCCGGATTTCCGCCCGCGTGCCCCCCGCCTCGTGCCTGACAGGGGATCAACCAGTTGAATGGAAATGCAGGCCCGTAATTTTAGCAGATCTGTATAAATGTTCCACGTGGAACATTTTCCTACAAACAAAAAACCAGAAACGACATGGTTGGACAGGCCGGAACAGTGGGCGGTGCTGCCCGGTCAGCGCCTCGGCCGGCTCGCCTGATAACGGTATCATCAATCTCTCCCCGGCGGCGGACATGGGCTGAAAATTGCCGTCACTGCAAGGGGCTGCGCACAGGTGGTTGCGCGCCGCCGCTGATTGGCTAGGACAGGCGGATAACGCCGGCCCGGCAACCGGACTGGCGACCGGACAAGCATATTGGGAGAATGATATGACCGATGCCCTCTATCCCGTGCCCGCCCAATGGGCGGCGCGTGCCAAGGTGGACAAGGGCCGCTATGCCAGCCTCTATGCCCAGTCGCTGAACGACCCGGACACCTTCTGGCGACGGGAGGCGGCGCGGCTCGACTGGATGAAGCCCTTCAGCACAGTATCGCAATGGAGCTTTCAGGAAGCCGATTTCGGCATAAGCTGGTTTGCCGATGGCGAACTGAATGTTTCGGCCAACTGCATAGACCGGCATCTGGCCGCGCGCGGCGACACACCGGCCATCATCTGGGAAGCCGACAGCCCCGGCGAAGGGCGAATCATCAGCTATGCCCAGCTGCATGAAATGGTGTGCCGCGCCGCCAATGGCCTTGTGTCTTTGGGGGTCAGGAAGGGCGACCGGGTCACGCTCTATCTGCCGATGATCCCCGAAGCGGCGGTTGCCATGCTGGCCTGCGCGCGGATCGGCGCCATCCATTCGGTGGTGTTTGGCGGCTTTTCGCCCGACGCGCTGGCGAATCGCATCACCGATTGCGACAGCGCCGTGGTGATAACCGCCGACGAAGGCCTGCGCGGCGGCAAGACCGTGCCGCTGAAGGCCAATGTCGATGCGGCGCTGGCCAGTTGCACCTCGGTGCGCAAGGTGGTGGTGGTGGCGCGCACCGGGGCGGATGTGCCGATGCAGGCCGGGCGCGACCTTGGCTGGGATGCGCTGCTCTGCGCCCAGTCCGCCGATTGCCCTGCCCTGCCGATGCAGGCCGAAGACCCGCTGTTCATCCTTTATACCAGCGGTTCGACGGGCAAGCCCAAGGGGGTGCTGCACACGACCGGCGGCTATCTGACGTGGGTGGCGATGACGCATGACTATGTGTTTGATTATCGGCCGGGCG
Source organism: Sphingomonadales bacterium UBA6171 (assembly GCA_002422985.1). GTDB lineage: Bacteria > Pseudomonadota > Alphaproteobacteria > Sphingomonadales > Sphingomonadaceae > Sandaracinobacteroides. Next base: position 2,051 of record DITZ01000023.1, on the reverse strand, counting down.
AAATTTTCTGGTGCGCGGCCGATGTCGGCTGGGTCACCGGGCACAGCTATGTGGTTTATGGTGCGCTGGCCAATGGTGCGACGACGCTGATGTATGAAGGCGTGCCCAATTTCCCGGATTTCAGCCGATTCTGGCAGATTATCGATAAATATCAGGTGGATATTTTCTATGCCGCCCCCACGGCCCTGCGCGCGCTGATGCGGGAGGGGGATGCATGGGTGACCGCCACCTCGCGCAAATCGCTGCGCCTGCTGGGATCGGTGGGGGAGCCGATCAACCCGGAAGCCTGGGAATGGTATCACCGCGTGGTGGGCGAAGGGCGCTGCCCGATCGTGGACACCTGGTGGCAGACCGAGACCGGCGGCGCGATGATCACGCCGCTGCCCGGCGCCACCGATCTGAAGCCCGGATCGGCATCGATGCCGATGTTCGGCGTGGTGCCGGAACTGGTGGATGGCGAAGGCCATGTGCTGGACGGGGCGGCCGAGGGCAATCTGGTGCTGACCCGCAGCTGGCCGGGGCAGATGCGCAGCGTGTGGGGCGATCATGCGCGCTTTTTCCAGACCTATTTCACCACCTATCCCGGCAAATATTTCACCGGGGACGGCTGCCGGCGCGATGCGGACGGCTATTACTGGATCACCGGGCGCGTCGATGATGTGATCAACGTGTCGGGCCATCGCATGGGGACGGCGGAGATTGAATCGGCGCTGGTCGCGCATGCCAAGGTGGCCGAAGCGGCCGTGGTGGGGATGCCGCATGAACTGAAGGGCCAGGGCATCTATGCCTTTGTGACGCTGAACGCGCATGAAGTGGGCGACGAGGCGCTGCGGCGCGAGCTGGTGCAATGGGTGCGGCGCGAAATCGGGCCGATTGCAACGCCGGACCATATCCAGTTTGCCCCCGGCCTGCCCAAGACGCGCAGCGGCAAGATCATGCGGCGGATTTTGCGCAAGATTGCCGAAAATGATGTGTCGAGCCTGGGCGATACCTCGACGCTGGCGGACCCGGTGGTGGTGGATGATCTGGTGCTGAACCGGGCGGGGGCCTGATATGGACGGGCCGTTTGCGGTCGCGCTGCATGGCGGGGCCGGGGTCGCGCCCGAACGGGATCATGCCGGCATGAAGCGGGCAGCGGCCGGCAGCAATATGCCGATATTTGTGCAGATTGGCTGACGCAGGGCGCAGGTCATGTTAACCTTTTTTTTCTTTTCATTGCTGTAACTTCTACCTAGACTTTCCGATTGGTGCATCAACTGCCTGGGAAACTTTGTGCCTGATCGCGTAACTCATCCCATCGAGGAATGGCTGCATGACCCGACGGATATCGTGCGGGGCGAGATGCGCAAAAGCGTGCGGACGCGACGGCGAATCCTGGATGCCGGCATCCAGTTGCTGGTGGACAAGGGCTATCGCGGCTTTTCCGTGAGCGCGGTGGCGACGCAGGCCGGGATGACCCGGATGGCGCTGCTCTATCATTTTCCCACGCGGCAGGCGTTGCTGACGGCGATAGTGAATCATCTGCTGATCCGGCGCATTGCCGCCTTTTCCGCATCGCTGACCAAGGTTCCGCGCGGGATGGACGAGCCGGAGACCCGCAGCCATGCAGCGGATGCCGCCTGGCAGCAGCATGAGACGCCGGAATTTGTCGCCGTTTCCGAGCTGGTGGCAGCGGCGCGCACCAACCCGGAGCTGACCGGCGTGCTGGGGCCGGCGCTGGCGGCGTTTGACCGGTCCCGGCACAAGCTGGCGGAGACGATGTTCCCGGCCAATCGGGTGCGGCAGCAGGACTTTGAGATCGCGCGCGATGTGGTGCGGGTGATGACCCAGGGGCTGGCGATGCGCGAGACGCTGGTGGACGGAGGCGCGGAGCGGCTGGCGCGGTTGCGGCATTTCAACAGCATGCTCGCCGGGACGGCGGAGGGGCAGGCGTTTCTGGATTTTGTGGCGAGGGAGTGGACGCAGCGGGGGGTGGAATAGGGGGTTGCGGGCGGGCTGACCGCGTGGCGTTGCTGAGCCTGCCGCAGCGTTGCTGACCCCACCCCCGGCCC
>DITZ01000065.1:34956-35086 GCA_002422985.1 Sphingomonadales bacterium UBA6171 | reverse complement strand
GAGGTGACCTCATCCTCGGAAACCCCAAGGTCGGTCGCAATCTTCTTCAGATTTTCCGGGCTGAGATCGCCCTCCTCGATGGCTTCCAGCTTGCCCTTCATCCGCCGCAGGTTGAAAAACAGCTTCTTCT
>DITZ01000065.1:5586-34863 GCA_002422985.1 Sphingomonadales bacterium UBA6171 | reverse complement strand
GGCAGGCCATAGCCGCGATAGCCCATGGCAATCTTCGCCACCAGCCGCAGATGCGAGGTCACCAGCCGGGTCGCAGCCTCCGGGTCCTGATGCTCCTGCCAGCGCTTGGCGAGCATATATTCCTCTTCCGGCTTCAGCAGCGGAAATTTGCGGATTTCCGAAAGATAGCGGTTGAGGCTGGCCTCCGGACCCAGCGCCGGAATAGTGGCGGGAAGGTTGGTAGACATGAAAGCGATAACCTCCTGATGGGCGCAATCAAAGCGCCAAACGGCTTGCCAGAGCCTGAATATCAGCCGGCAGCACAGATTCAAAAGCGAGATTTTCCCCGGTGACCGGATGGATGAATTGCAGCTCCGCGGCATGCAATGCCTGCCGGTGAAACCCCAATTCCCGGCAGACATCCGCCATCAGCCCCCGCCCATAGGCCGGATCGCCGATCAGCGGATGGCCGATATGCGCCATATGCACCCGCACCTGATGCGTCCGCCCCGTCTCCAGCCGGCACTCCACCATCGCCCCGCCGCGCAACGGCTCCAGCATCCGGTAATGGGTGATCGCATGCTTGCCCCTGGGTGGCGCCACCACCGCCACCTTCTGCCGGTTGGCGTCCGATCGCGCCAGATTGGTCGCAATCCGCCCCGCCGGCGGCACCGGCCGCCCGGCCACCACCGCCTTGTATCGCCGGCCGATGGCATGTTTGGCAAATTGCTCCGCCAGCCCCACATGCGCCGGATCGGTCTTGGCCACCACCAGCAGGCCAGACGTATCCTTGTCGATCCGGTGCACAATCCCCGGCCGCGCCACCCCGCCAATGCCCGACAAGCGCCCCGCGCAATGATGCAGCAGCGCATTCACCAATGTCCCGTCAAGATTGCCGGCCGCCGGATGCACCACCAGCCCGGCCGGCTTGTCCACCACCAGCAGATGCGCATCCTCAAATAGGATCGTCAGCGGAATATCCTGCGCCTCGGCCTCCGCCGGCCGGGCCAGCGGAATGCGCACCACCACCGCCTCCCCGCCCTTCATCTTCACTGCCGGATCGCGCAGCAGCCGGCCATTCACCAGCACCTGCCCATCCGAAATCAGCCCCTTCAGCCGCTCGCGCGACAGGATCGGCAGGCTCACCGCCAGCGCCCGGTCCAGCCGCCAGCCCGCCATTTCTGCGCCCAGCACCGCGCTTCGGCTCTCGCCAGCCGCCGCGTCCGGCGCTATCGCCGCCCCTGATGCATCATTCTCGCTCATATCACCCCATGGAGTTGGACGAAGCAGCCGCCCTGTCAATCCTGCAGGCCGCGCAGGCCGCCCGGCCGGACGAGGCCTGCGGGCTGCTGCTGGGCATCCCGAACAGCCACCGCATCACCCGGATGACGCTGGCCACCAACGTCGCGGCCACCCCCGCCACCCGCTTCGAGATCGACCCCGCCCACCTGCTCACCACCCAGCGCACCGCCCGCCAGGCCGGCCTTGCCATCCTCGGCTGCTGGCACTCCCACCCCGATGGCTGTCTTCAACCCAGTCGGCACGATCAGGCCGGCGCGCTCTGGCCCGGCCTCCTCTGGCTCATCGCCGCCGGCGGTGAACTCGGCCTGTGGCTGCCCAGCGAACAAGGCTTTGACGCGGTTCAGCTTGTGCGCAGCGCCCCCGGCCTGTAGCCTTGACAAATGGCGCATGGCGAAATCCTCTGGTTCGATATGGAGCGCGGCTTCGGCTTCATCCGGCCCGACATGGGGCCAAAGGATGTTTTCGTCCACGCCTCCGCGCTGGTGGCAGAACCGGACCATATCGTCCCCGGCGATCCGGTGGAGTTCGAGCTGATTCAAACGCGGGACGGCCGGCTGACGGCACAGCGCGTGATGCCCCTGGCACGGGAACGGCGGCGCAAAAGGCCAGCAAGGGGCTGACATGGCCGTCTGGGCGCTGATCGCGGGCACGGCCATCGGCCTTGCGCTGGGCGGGCCGCTGGGCGCGCTGGCCGGTGCCGTCATCGGCGGCGTGGTCGATCGCGCGCTCGCCACCCGCGCCAATGATCCCGCCCGCCGCCAGGTCGCCTTCACCATCGCGGCCATCGCGCTCGCCGGCAAAATGGCCGCCGCCGATGGTCTGGCGTCGGAACGCGAATATGATCTGTTCGAACGGCTGTTTCAGGTGCCGGAAGCCGAAAAGGCCAATGCCGCCCGCTTCTACCGCCTCGCCCGCCAGTCAGCGGATGGCTATGAAGCCTATGCCAGACAGGCCGCCGAGCTGCTCGGCCCCGCCTCCCCGGTGCTGGAGGATCTGCTCGAAGCCCTGCTGATGATCGCCACCGTCGATGGCGTCCACCCCGCTGAAGTGGCGTTCATCGACCGTGTCGCCATGCTGATGGGCTTCACCGCCGGCAACTGGGCCGCCATCAAGGTCCGCCACATCGGGCTGGCCAAAGACGATCCCCACGCCGTGCTGGGCGTCATACCGGGCGCGCCGCTTGCCGAAATCAAATCTGCCTATCACCGGCTCGCCCGCCAATATCATCCCGATCGCCACATCGCTGCCGGCACCCCCATCGAGTTCATCCGCGTCGCCGAAGCCCGGATGGCCACCATCAACGCGGCCTATGCCGCGCTGATGAAATCCGGCTAGAGCGCTTTTCGGCCATGCGCCCGCACCATATCGCCTTCGTGTTGCTGATCGACATGCTCTGGGCCTTCAACATCGTGGCGATCAAGGAATCCGTCGCCGCCATGCCGCCGCTGCTGGCGGTCGCGCTGCGCTATGGCGTCATCCTCGCCGTCTGCGCGGTGCATATCCGCATCATCCCCGGCCGGATGCTGCTGGTGCTGGCCACCGGCCTCGTCACCGGCGTGCTCCAGTTCGGCCTTGGCGCCTACAGCTATCATGTCACGAACAACCTCTCCGCGCTCGCCATCGCCGGCCAGCTCGGGGTGCCCCTCTCCCTGCTGTTCGCCATCCTGATCGATGGCGAACGCATCGCCTGGAAACGCTCGGCCGGCATCATCCTCGCCATCGCCGGCGTCGTGCTGCTGCTGGTTGATCCGCGCATCGTCGATGAACGCTTCGGCATCCTGCTCACCGCCGGGGCGTCCGCCTGCTGGGCCGCCGGCAACCTGCTGTTCCGCCGCCTCTCCGGTATCCCCGTGCTCACCCTTTATGGCTGGCAGGCGCTCGTCTCGCTGCCGCTCCTCCTCCTCATCAGCTGGTTCATCGAGCCGGGCGGCATGGCTGGCCTCAGCAGCGTGCCCCTCTCATCCTTCGTCTGGGTGGTCTATTCCGCCGTTGGCGCCTCGCTCATTGGCCATGCCGGGATGAGCTGGCTGGTGCAGCGCTACCCCGTCACCGTCATCACGCCGCTCACACTGCCCACCCCGCTGCTGGCGGTGGCGGTGGTGGTTATGGTCTATGGCACGCCGATCACACCGATGATGCTGGCCGGCGGCGTCATCACATTGATCGGCGTCGCCATCATCACCTTGCGGACCGCGCATAAAAGGGTGGACAAGGAAGCATGAGCCTTGCCGACGAAATCCTCTGGCGCCCTTCGCCCAATTTCAACGCGCGCGCCGTTCCGATCCGCTTCATCATTCTGCACTATACCGGCATGAAAGACGGCGACGATGCCGTCGCCTGGATGACCAACCCGCAATCGCAGGTCTCCGCCCATTTTTATGTCGCGGAAAACGGCAGCATCACCCAGATGGTAGAGGAACTGGACCGCGCCTGGCACGCCGGCCGCTCCTGGTATCGCGGCGAAACCGATCTGAACTCGGCCTCACTCGGCATCGAAATCTCCAACCCCGGCCATGAATGGGGTTATCGTCCCTTCCCCGCCGCGCAGATGCACAGCGTCATCCGCCTCGTCGCCACGCTGTCGGTGCGCTATCGCATCGACCGGGCCGACGTCATCGGCCATGCGGATATTGCGCCCGCACGCAAGGAAGACCCCGGCGAACTGTTCGACTGGGGCCTGCTCTCCCGGTACCGGCTGTCGCTCAGCCGCCCCGACCGGCTGCTGGCAGACCCCGGCTGGCCGGATGGCGCCTTTGCACTGGCCCTCGAACGCTTCGGCTACGACATCGCGGACCTCGCCGCCGCCACCCGCGCCTTCCAGCGCCGGTTCCGCCAGAATCAGGTGGACGGCATCGTGGACGGCGAAACCCGCGCCATCCTTTTCACCCTGCAGGTGCATGAAGAACAGCGGCTGCAAGCCGCGGCTGGTTAGGGCTGTTCGGGATAGTTCGTGCCGGGGGTCCGCCCCACCGTTTTGCACCCCGGCGGCGGCCGCGCGCCGCCGGGTTCACAAGTCTGCCACTTGACTGTGCCAACAGCATGGCCACAGGCAGCACAAAATTGGAGGAGTAAGCAGATGGGACAGTTGGTCGTGCTCGGTTTCGACGGCCTGAGCGCCGCAGACGAAGTGCTGAACCGCCTGCGCGCGCTGAAGGCACAGCATCTGATCGACCTGGAAGACGCCGTCGTGGTGGAACGCGACGCCGACGGCAAGGTGCACATCAAGCAGGCGGTCAATCTCACCCGGCTGGGTGCCACGTCGGGCGGTCTGTCCGGTGCCTTCTGGGGCATGCTGGTCGGCCTGCTGTTCCTCAATCCATTGGCCGGGATGGCGATTGGCGCGGGGGCCGGCGCGGGGGCCGGCGCGCTCTCCGGCTCGCTCATCGACTATGGCGTTGACGATGATTTCGTGAAACAGCTCTCGGCCACCATCCCCAACAACAGCTCGGCCATCTTCGTGCTGGTGCGCGAAGTCACGATGGACAAGGTGGTCGCCGAAATTCTCGAATGGAAGCCGCGCGTCCTCAACAGCTCGCTCAGCAACGAACAGGAAGCCAGGCTCGTCGAGGCACTGAAGCAGGCATAGCGCCTATTTCTTCGCGCCCACCTCGCGGTCCAGAAACCGCATGATGCCCTGCCACATCTGGGTTTGCAGCCCCGGATCGCGGATGCCGTGCGTCTGGCCGGGATAAACGGCCATGTCGAACGGCTTCCCCGCCTTCTGCAGGGCCGCGATCATCCGCGCACTGTGATCGAACACCACATTGTCATCCGCCAGCCCGTGTATCAGCAGCAGCGGATCCGCCAGCGCGCCGGCCTTCACCGTCACGTCCGAAGCGGTATAGGGTGCCATGTCCCTGGCCGGATTGCCCAGATAGCGTTCGGTATAATGGCTGTCATACAGTGTCCAGTCCGTCACCGGCGCACCGGCAACCCCGGCGGCAAAGGCCCCCGGATGCTCCGTCAGCAGCCGCAGCGCCATATAGCCACCGTAAGACCAGCCATAAACGGCCACCCGATCGGCATCCACGAACGGCTGCTGCTTCAGCCAGGCCAGCCCGGCCATCTGGTCCGCCACTTCAATAAAGCCGAACTGGCGATAGAGCGGATCGGCAAAGGCCTTGCCGCGATCCGGCGTGCCCCGCCCTTCCAGCATGAACACCGCCCAGCCCTGCTGCGCCAGCCATTGATGGCGCGGCGTGCCCCATTCGCGCTTCACCCGCCGCACCCCCGGCCCGGCATAGACTTCGAAAAACACCGGCACCCGCGCGCCCGGCTGCATGCCGGGCGGCAGCAGCAGGCTGTAATGCAGCAGCGTCCTGCCATCGGCCGCCAGCAGTGTGCCAAATTTCGGTGCCACATGCTGCGCAGCAAAGGCGGCATAAGGCGTTTCCTCCAGCCGGTTTTCCAGCACAAAGCGGCTCTTGCCCGTCGCCGGGTCCAACAACATAATCTGCGCCGGCTGAGTCGGCGTCGATCGCGTGACGATCGCCGCCTGCCCGCGCGGGTCCGTCACCGCCTCCGCCCAGCCGCCCGGCTGTGTCAGCCGCAAAGCCGGCGTGCTGGCATTGAGCGGCGCGCGATACAGCGCCTTTTCCAGCACCGTATCGCGGAAAGCCGTAAACAATATCTGCCCGCTCGTCTCGTCCACGCCCTTCAGCGCGTCCACATCCCACGGCCCGCTCGTCACCGGCGTCAGCCTGCCGTCCGCCACCAGATAGATGTGGCGATGGCCGGACCGCTCCGACAACCATAAAAACCGCTTACCATCCGCCAGCGGCCGCAAACTGTCGTGCAGGTTGATCCAGGTCTGCGCCGTCTCGCTGAACAGCAGCTGCGATGCGCCCGTCGCCGCATCCACCAGCAACAGGTCCAGCCGCTTCTGATCCCGCGCCTGCCGCTGCACGATCAGCTGATCGGCGTTCAGCCAGTTCACCCGCGCCAGATAGAAATCGCTGTCCGCGCCCAGGTCCACCGGCACCGGCGCGCCGCCCGCCAGCGGATGGATGGCCAGGCTCACAACGGCATTGGGCGTGCCGGCAAAGGGATAGCGCTGCTCCGTCACACTGGTGCCGGCCGAGCCGATCGCCGCCCGCACGGCCACCTTCACCGGCGTCTCGTCCACCCGCGCCACCGCAATGCGGCGATCGTCCGGCGACCACCACTGGCCGGTCATCCGGTCCATCTCTTCCTGCGCGACAAACTCCGCCATGCCATAGCTCACCAGCCCGCCGCCGCCCGTCGTCAGCGCCCGTTCCTTCCCCGTTGCCATGTCCACAACATAAAGATTCTGCTCGCGCACAAAGGACAGATAGCCACCAAGGGGCGACAGCTTCGCATCCGTCTCGGTCGCCTTGGTATCGGTCAGCCGCTTTGGCGCGCCCGCCAGAGAAGCCACCCACACATCACCATCCAGCGGCACCAGCAGGCTCTGGCCATCCGGCGCCCATTGATATTCCACAATGCCCCGGCTGGAGGCGAGCCGCACCCGCTCCCGCCGCTGCAACTCCGCTTCCGACAAAGTTATCGGGCCAGAGGACAGCGCCAGGCTGTCCACCGCCATCCGCTCCGCCCCCGTCGCCACATCCTGTATCCACAGGTCTGATCGCAGCTGATCATCCGCCCGCGGGCGCAGAAAGGCGATATGCTGCCCATCGGGTGCCAGCGTCAGCGCGCTCGGCGTCGCCCCTGAAAGCGGCGGATTGGCGAAAACACGCTCCAGACTGAGCGCGGGCTTGTCGGCAGCGATGGCAGGCTCCCAAAGGCAGCTGGTGGCAAGAATGGCCAGAAACGGCATGGCCAGGCGAGGGGCGCGGGCAAAGGTGCAATGCATGACACCTGCATCGCCCAACAGCGCGCCCGGCGCAATCCCGCACCGATTTTCCCCTCCGCCCGGCCTTCTGATATGGGAATCGGATAAAACAGCCGATAAGGAGCGAGCATGACCCCCGTTATCAGCGCAACCGGCCTGTTCACCCCGGCCGACAGCATCTCCAATGCCGAGCTGGTCACAAGCTTCAATGATTATGTGGCCCTGCATAACGACACCCACGCCGCCGACATCGCCGCCGGCCGGCTGGCCGCGCTCGCGCCCTCTTCCGTCGCGTTCATCGAGAAGGCCTCGGGCATCAAGGCGCGCTATGTGCTCTCCAAGGCGCCCATCCTCGATCCCGCCACCATGTGCCCGCGCTTCCCCGAACGGCCGGACTCGGATCTGTCGGTGCTGGCCGAAATCGGCGTCGCGGCTGCCAAGGATGCGCTTGCCCGCGCCGGCCGCGATGCAGCCGAAGTCGATGCGGTCATCTGCGCCTGTTCCAACCTGCAACGCCCCTATCCGGCCATCGCCATCGAAATCCAGGCCGCGCTCGGCATACAGGGCTTTGCCTTTGACATGAATGTCGCCTGCTCGTCCGCCACCTTCGGCATCCAGACGGCGGCTGATTTCATCCGCGCCGGCCATGCGCGCTCCGTGCTGGTGGTGAACCCGGAAATCTGCTCCGGCCACCTGAACTGGCGCGATCGCGACAGCCATTTCATCTTCGGCGATGTGGCCACGGCCATCCTTGTTGAATCGGTCGATTGCGCCCCCAAAGACCATTGGGCCATCCTGGGCACGCGGCTGAAAACCGAATTTTCCAACAATATCCGCAATAATTTCGGCTTTCTGAACCGCACCGCGCCCGAAGGCGAAGGCCGGCCCGACAAGCTGTTCCGGCAGGAAGGCCGCAAGGTGTTCCGCGAAGTTGTGCCGATGGTGAGCGAGATGATCGTCCGCCACATGACCGATCTTGGCCTCGCCCAGCATAATCTGCGCCGGCTGTGGCTGCATCAGGCCAATGCCGGCATGAACCGGCTGATCGCCGAACGGGTGCTGGGCCATGAAGCGAGCGCCGACGAAAGCCCGACCGTGCTCGACAGCTATGCCAACACCTCGTCCGCCGGCTCCATCATCGCCTTTCACACCCACAGCGACGATCTGCACCCCGGCGAAACCGGCCTCATCTGCTCGTTCGGCGCCGGCTATTCCGCCGGCACCGTCTTTATCCGCCGCATGGGGTAATTGCAGGCTTGAACCCATGCCCCCCGCCTGCTAGGGCCGCCGCTCACCAGTCGGGAACCCTGTTTCCCGAGCATCGATGTGCGGTCGTGGCGGAACTGGTAGACGCGCAGCGTTGAGGTCGCTGTGGCCGAAAGGCCGTGGAGGTTCGAGTCCTCTCGACCGCACCATTCCGGAATCTTCACAGTCCTGGGCTCAGGACTCATTGCGGTAGCCAGAAGATGACGGTGGCGGCGATTGCGATGGCTGAGAAGAAGGTGTGTGCGCATCGGTTGTATCGGGTGTGGATGCGTCGCCAGTCTTTCAGCTTTCCGAACATGTTCTCGATCAGGTGGCGCTGCCGGTAGAGGACCGGGTCGTGGGGGATACCCGCCGATCATCCACCCGAGCTATCCCGTGCGACAAGGGAAAATAAGGCTCGATCCGGCGCATCTGCGCGTCTGACAACCAGCGAAGCTCAGCCCTGGCAGCACTGCCCGATGCCGCCCAGTGAATCACATCATCATCGCCTTGGNNTCCCTTTAATGGGTCCTGAGCCTAGTTTGCAATCGTCGGCGGTGCGTGTGTCTTCCAAAGCGCGAGAAGGCTTCTAAGCGCTGTTACAAAGGCCAGGGGCTGATCGAGCATCAGATGGTGACGGGCTTCCGGTATGGCGATTATCGGAATGTCGCCACCACCCAGTTCGCGAATATATTCGGCCGAATCCCGGGTGAAAAGCTGGCTCTTGCCGCCATGCACAATAGCCTTGCGGCCCGGCGCCTGCACCAGCTGTTCAGCGACGCTGAACCAATCTTTGGACTTGTTACTTCTTCGGAAGACCTCGGGAGAGAATTTCCACGTCCAATCGTCTCCGTCGCGCCGCAGGGAATGATAGGCCATATAGTCCAGAAGGAAAGGCTCACCGACCGGTTGGGGCGGGGAAAGGATGTATCTCTCGCGCGCTGCTTCATAGCTTGGATAACGCTTGTTCGGCTTGTCCGGGTCGCCAGATCCAAGGCTTGACTGTCTGTGGTTCCAATATTGCTCAAGGAGCTTCGGCCGCATGATCATGAGATCGCAAACCACCACGCCCGAGAAGGCGCCGGGCGACTGGGTCACGGCTGTCAACGCGGCCCCGGAACCGAAACTGTGCGCGATAATCACTGGCTTCTGGCCACCCGCAAACATATCCAGCGCCTCGGCGATCTCGCGGAACTCACATCCTCTTGCCGAGGGGTCAGCCTGCCCGCGCATGTCGCTGTCGCCCATGCCGGCAAGATCGAACGCCACCACGTCATAATCCTCGGCAAGAAACGGTGCGATGAAGGCAAAGCAGCGCGCATGGGCAAGAAAGCCATGGGTCATCAGCACCTTGGGCTTTGCACGGTCACCCCAGCGGAAATAATGCGCCCTGGCACCGCCGATCTCCACACAGGCTTCTTCGCGCGGCACCGTCAGGGCGGACACGAACCATTCGGGCAGTTGCGAACCGTCGCCAGCCCAAAGCGGATTGATATCCCCGGCAGCGCCCTCCATTTTTGCCATTTCATTCATTGTGTTCGCATTCCTTACTGCCCTTCGTCAGAACATGTCGCCGCACTGTCATCGTTCGCGCGGGGGTAAATTGAACCGTCCAGCCGGATGTGGCCGGCGAGTGGCCGCCGACTGCACTTAGCTTGCGCGCGAAGAAGCAGCGGCCTGGGAAGCGGGACCGATCGTGACAGCAGATATTCACCCAGTGCCTTTGCCTGTGAGTCAAAGCGCATCGTTTCAGTGGCACCGCCATCCAGCAGGCCCTTCAATAGGAAATTCACTGCCAAAAGATTCGGCAGAACGTGCCGCTCTATCTCCAGGTCGTGCGCCTCGGGGATGAGTTCGCGCAGCCGGTCTGACGTAAAATTGCGGCGAAGCCAGTCGAAACTCTGTTCGTCGCGTGCCCAAATGCCGACGTTGCCGTTGCCGCCTTTGTCGCCCGATCGTGCGTCGAACAGGGCGCCAAGCGGCGCTTGCTCGCAATTGTCCCCAAAGTCTGTGACCAGCGGTGCCTCTGTCGTGGAAGCCGCGCGCGACGGATCATGCATGACAGGTGGAAGCGGCACCTTCACACGCCTTCCGTCCTCCAGAACGGTAACATGCGCCAGGATATCTTGTGGCACGATGGCAGGCCAATATACGCCATAGGCACTGGCGGTTCGCGAGCCGCCCTTGATGGTGAACATGCCCGGATAGCTTGCCAGCGCCAGCTCCATACAGGCGTCGAAGAAGGCGCGGCCCACTGCCGCCTCTGTTCCATGGACGCAGACGCGTAAAAAGGTGGTTGCGGCAAGCTGGCTGGCGGGGCGCGGATCGATGGCGCCGATCAGTTCGAAACGAGATTCGCGGATGTCCGCGCCGGCAAGTCGCGCGCGCAGCGCCTGTTCCACCAGCCTCGCCTTGCGGGCGGGATCAACGCCAGTGAGCACGAACATCATGCTGTTCTCGAAGCCGCCGATCGCCGTTATCGCCACTTTGGTGGTTGGGGGTGGCGGCGTGCCGCGCGTAGCTTCGATCAACACCCGATCCTCGCCTTGGTCGCTTAGCCGGATGGTGTCGAGTTGGACAGTCACGTCCGGATTGAGGTAATCAAGCCCTTGAATTTCGTATAGAAGTTGTGCGGTGACTGTCCCCATCGTCACATTGCCACCGGTGCCCGGATGCTTTGTGATCACGCTCGCGCCGTCTGCGGCTATCTCGGCCAGTGGGAAGCCGGGCCGGCGCAGATCCACAATATCTTCGAAGCCTGAATAGTTGCCGCCTGTTGCCTGGGTGCCGCATTCTATGACGTGGCCCGCCACCACCGCACCGGCGAGCGCGTTCCAATCATCCATCCTCCAATCATGCCACCACGCGGCCGGGCCGAGAACAACGGATGCATCGGTGACGCGTGGGCAAATCACGATGTCGGCGCCCTCGCGCAGCGCCGCGACGATGCCCCAGGCGCCGAGATAGGCGTTGGCGGTGAGTGGCGGGTAGCTCCAACTGGCCATCGGTTCACCGGTGTCGAGATGTGATAGCGTGTGGCCTGCCAGCTTCAGTTCGTCCAAGCGATCAAGAATGTCATCGCCTTCGATATGGGCGATCTTGAGCTGCACCCGCCGGGCCGCGCACGCGGTTCGCAGACCGGCAGCCAAGGCCGCCGGCGCCAGCCCGCCGGCATTCACAACCACCTTGACACCGCGTGCCGCGATCCGTTCAAGCAGCGGCTCAATCTGACGCTGGAAGCTTTTGGCATAGCCCGCCTGCGGGTCTTTCAGGCGATCCTTGGCGAGGATCAGCATCGTGACTTCGGCCAGATAATCACCGGTGATCACGTCAATCTCGCCGCCCTCCAGCATCTCGGCCATCGCGCTCAAACGATCGCCATAGAAGCCTGAGCAATTGGCGATCCGGATCGGCCGTCTCTTTTCTGTCATGCCATGTCTCCATGATCCCATCGAACTGGTGGATTACACCCATAATGTCGGCAAAGCCTGCCCGGCCTTGGTCGCAGGCCCATGGTGGCGCTTCCATCATGCTGCCCGTTCGCCGCCCTTGTCGTTCAGCTTGATTTCTCGGTCAGACCATGCGCGATTACGTCAGTAACTGCCGAAGTTCGGCCTTCGATACTTTATCGAGCGTGCCTTTTGGAAGCGCATCGACGACAATAATCTCCTTTGGCCTTTTAAAATCTGAAAGAGAATTCTGCACAGAGAGTTGGATTGCTGAAATGATATCGCCCTCCGGTCCATCAATGACGACAAAGGCAACTGGAACTTCATCTTTCATTGGATCTGATTTTCCAACCACGGCGCATTCAACAACTCCTTTTACCATCAGCACGGCGTTTTCCACCTCAGATGCAGATACGTTTTCGCCGGATACCTTTAGCATGTCCTTTGATCGGTCAGAAAAATACAGAAAACCATCTTTCCCGACTGTGATCCTGTCACCCGTGATCAATCTGCCTTCTTTATCAAAAGCAGCCGAGGTGGCAGCTTGATCCTGCCAATATTCGAGAAAAACAGATAATCCAGGGATGCCCTCGACGAAGAGATCGCCGGTTTCGCCGGGTCCGCACGGACGGCCTTCAGCATTCAAGATCGCTATCCTGTACGCAGGCGTAACATTCCCAATCGAACGGACCGGCCCCGGTCGCCCGATCTGGCCGCAAATCGGGTGGGTGATCGTCTCAGTCATCCCGTACCATCCAATGATGTCGATCTGGTATCGATCGGCAGCGAGGGGGAAGCTTGCGGCCGTACCCCAGCAGCGGAATGCGTGCTCGGTGGGAACCTCCAAGGATTCGAGTGCCTTAAGGCAAAAGGGGATCATCGACGTCCAGGTGCACCCGTTCCGTATGGCGACATCCCAGAAGCGGCTGGCGGAAAATTTTCGCTGAAGCACCACGGTTGCGCCCGCCCAGAGGCTCGACAGCACGGAGTAGACCTGAGCGTTGGTGTGATAGATGGGCAAATAGGTGAGGTGCACATCATCCTTGGTCAAAGCCTGATGGGCTGCGGCGGTCTGTCCACCCCAGAGGGCGTTTGCGTGGGTCCAAACCACGCCTTTGGGTCGACTGGTAGTCCCTGAGGTGAACTGAATGGAAAGCCTTTGTGAAGGAAGCGGAAGTCGCAGCGGAGGCGGGGTTCCTGCAAGTTCCGAGTAGGATAATCCATTGGTCGCCGTATCAGTGAAAAAAATCGGTTTCTGAGGAAGCGCGGCACTTACATGCGCAGCGTATTCTATACTGGTTACTGCGCAGACAGGTTGGGTTTTATCAGCAAAATACTTCGCATCGTCGATAGTCGCACGGGTATTGATCATAACAGCAATTGCGCCGATATAAGCGCACGCAAAGAAAGTCAGTATAGCCTCAGGACAATTGTCGAGATACACGAATATACGGTCTCCGGGCTGGGCTAGTCTGGACAGTCCGCCAGCGACACGCCGAACCTCGGCAGCAAATTCTCCGTAGCTCCAACTTCTGGCATCCTCTGAACCGGACTCCCAGATCAGGAACGGGTGATTGCCCCGCCAATCAGCGCGCTGCTCGAGCAGATGAGCAATGTCGAGGCCAGCATATCGGTCCATTTGCCGCTCTCCGTAAATATACTATTATGATCCGGGATTATCAGGATCAGCTTGGCTCATGTCCCTGAAAAGGTCATAGAAATTTCCTTTGCCGTACGCTGCAAAGCGTCAACATATTTTTCTTTTTGAAGAAAAGCCCTTGAACCTGGGGCACCAATAGAAATAGCTGCGATTATTTCATTATCTTTAAATAATATTGGAGCAGAAAATCCATAAACATCATTGGAAAAGCTTCCAAGACTTACTACGTAGCCATCACGTCTAATCTCAGCAATTCGTTTTCGTAATTGATTTGGATCGACAATGGTTGTCTCGGTGAAGCGCTCAAGGTTCGAATTAGCCAGATAGTCATCAATCCATTCGTCAGATTGCCACGCAAGGAGCATCAGACCGGCCGAAACACTATGCAGCGGGCGCTTTTGTCCGGCACTCACGAAATAACGAATGGGCCAATGCCCTTCGATCACCATAACATATTCCACACATCGCTCGGTGCGACTTAGCAGGCATAGCGAAACCGATTCTCCGGTTTGCTCGGCAAGTCTCTCAAGACTAGGCTTTGCAACTAAAAGAAAGGGTGTTTGGTTGGCAAGAAGTACGAACCGAAAAGCAGCTGGACCTAGTCCGTATTTGCCCCCGCTCTGTATAAGATATCCCAATGTTAACAACGGTTTCAATAGACTAAATGCGCTTGTTTTTGGTATACTAAGCTTCGTGCTGATGTCAGCGAGTGAAAGTCCCAAGTTGTTCTCAGCTATAAGCTCCATTATCCCCAGCGTTCGCGATGGCGCGCGCGGTCCATCCCTGTCATAAGCGTTAGGGCGCGATCCTCTCTTGATAGGCATTACGCGGTCCGGTCCCAAATATGTGCGACGTTCCCGGCTTCAGATTCCAGGAGTCCGTCCGAGAAGTCATTTTGAGCAACCAAGGCGGCGGACGAGCAGGTCGATAAATGGGCATAGTTGACGGGTGGCCTGCGGCACAGGTCCGGCCTCCTTGCTGCGCGGGCCGCTCTCGCCTGTGTTGACGCTCTGCCCATCGATGATGGCGGGTGACGGAAAGGCTTCGTGCCCTCTATGCTCGCCAGCGGCGATGACCCGTGCATGGTTGATCCGCTCAAACACGCAGACTTCGCAGAAGGTCGCATTGAGGATCTGCCGCATCGGCCAGGTGAATGAACGTAACGTGCCCGCCGGAGCTGGCTGAATAGGTGCGATACTCTCTCATTGTGCATCTGTCACATCCGTTTCATATCGCGTCATCATCCGGCCAGCTTGCCGTCGGGTGGCTGGAGTCCACATCGTTAGGGGCTCCGCATAAGGTCACGCAACCACTGGAATCACGAAAACTTCAGCCATTCAACCCACTTCCCGGAAGGGCTCTGAATGATGACAGCTATTGTTAGCTCTTTCCTTGTGCGCCATAGCCCGCTGCCTAGCGTAACGTGCTTTGGGATGGAATGCCCCAATCAGCCAGAACCTCGTTCAACCGGCAATCAATAGGTTGCGGCGGCACTGGAGGGTCTAGCGGCGTTCTTGAAAATCTCGGGGCTGGTGCTGGCTGGCTCACGCCTTGAATAGTCACAATAGTTTTGCGTGCCAACAAATGTTCATCGTGGGCGGCTTCCTCCACAGTCAGTACGGGTGTCACGCAACAATCGCTGCCGTGAAAGACGCCCTCCCAATGGCGACGGGTCTGTGTGGCAAATATCCGCGCGAACTTCAGTTTCATTAACGGCCACTGTTCCCGGTTCCATTGCAATTTCGCCTCAGCATCATCTAGCCCCAGTCGTGCCAGCAACTCCTTGTAAAACTGCGGTTCGATGGCAGCGACTGCCATCCATCCATCGTCGGCGCACCGGTAAACGTCGTAGAAATGCGCCCCGGAATCCAGAAGATTTGTGCCATGCGGCCCATTTTCGCGGCCGGCCGCGCGAAGACCATAGAATTTCATCATCAGGGACGCGGCGCCATCTACCATTGCAACGTCAATTGTCTGCCCAATCCCGGCCTGTCGTGCCTCTAACAAGGCTGCAAGAATTCCCATGACGAGGTAGAGGGCGCCTCCACCATAATCTCCAACGAGATTGAGGGGGGGAGTGGAGGGCTGGCCATTGCGACCGATTGCAGCCAGGGCTCCCGTCAAACTGATATAGTTGAGATCATGGCCGGCTGTGTGCGCACGCGGTCCGGTCTGACCCCAGCCAGTCATGCGCCCATAGACGAGGCGTGGGTTGCGCCCGAGACATTCGGCCGGACCCAGTTGGAGCCGCTCCATCACGCCCGGACGAAATCCTTCGATCAAGGCGTCCGCCCTGGAGATGAATTCCAGCGCAAGATCCCGGCCGGCTGGCGTTTTCAGATCTAAAGAGATTCCCGGCCGACTGCGTCTTTCGGTATCGTGACGAAGCTGATCTTCGCTTTGGGAGGGCGCGGGCTTCCGTTCGATGCGGACGACGGTCGCGCCCAGTTCGGCAAGAAGGGTCGCGGCGAGCGGGCCGGGACCCAGGCCGGCGAACTCGACGATTCGTACGCCCGCAAGTGGTGCCTTGTTTTTCACTGGGCGGTCTCCAGACAGGGTTGGTGCTGTGGGTCTGCGATCGCCAGTAAGGCTTCGCGTCGTTGCCGGAGCGACAAGCCCTTCAATCGGGCCACGCCATGCTCCGTCACGACGCAGTCGACGTCGCTGCGTGCTGTGGTAACCGGACCAGATAATTTCGCGACGATGCGGCTGACCTGCCGCCCACGAGCAGTAGAGGGAAAGGCCAGAATCGAAAGACCCTCCTGCGCAAGGGCGGCGGCGCGGATGAAATCGACCTGCCCGCCCACTGCACCAACATAGACGCCGCCGGCGACTTCGGCATTGACCTGACCGGTGAGATCAATTTCCACGGCGGAATTGATTGCAGTCAGGCGTGGGAGGCTCTTAAGCAGGTCGAGGTTGTGCGTGACATCCACCGAACTGAGTTCCAAAAGCGGGTTCCGATGTGCCCAGTCGAGCAATCGTCGGCTTCCCATCAGCGAACCGGCCACGGTGACACCGCGCCGGAAAGCTTTCATTGAATTTGTAAGCGCACCGGCTTCGGTGAGATCGACGACAGCGTCCCCGATTATTCCGCTGTGAACTCCAAGCTCGCGGTGACTGGTCAGCGCCTGGCAGATTGTGTCCATCAGCCCGCCCACGCCGAACTGAAGGGTTGCTCCGTCCGGAACAAGACCGGCGACATGGCCGGCAATGCGCTTTGCCGGCTCATCGGCTATTGCAGGCTGCAATGCGATGAGAGGTGTATCGCACGCAATCTCGAAGTTCGCCTTCATTTCAGGGGGCAGTATGCCGCCCTCGACCCAGGGTGCACGGGCGTTGACCTCTGCGATCACGACCCGCGCCCCTGCCCAGATGGTGGGAATAAGATCCTTGCTCGCCGCCAGGTTCATCCTGCCATCTTCAGCTCGCCGGCTCAGCGTAGTCAGCAATATGTCCGGACGGATCGTGTTTGTCATCGCCCATGCGAGTTGAGAATAATGGCTCGGGATAATCTCGAGACACTCCGCTCTTGCCAACAGGGCAAGGTCGCCTGCTGCGCCATATCCGATGAAATCGAAATATTCGGCCAGTTCCGCTGTCATCAAGCGCGAAAAGGAGGGAAACAAGAAAATACGAATCCGCCCGATACGGCTGAAAATGGCGGGCGCCTGCGCCACCAATTGCCTTACCAGTGTCGTTGGCTCCCCGCATCCTCCGGCGATGGCAATCGTATCGCCAGGCCGGAGAATTGCAGGAAAATCAATCTCATCTGTCATCTGAACGGCCGTAGGAGCGTGGAAGCCCGAGAATATGCTCGGCAATCCCGGCCAGGATCAGATTCTCCGAGATCGGCGCAATGCGCGTCAACCGCGATTCGCGGAAGAATCGCTCCACATGATATTCGCAGGCGTAACCGAAGCCACCATGGGTCTGGACTGCTCTGTCGGCGGCCTGGAACGCTGCTTCGCCAGCCAGGAATTTAGCCATGTTCGATTCCGGGCCGCACGGCTGACCATTATCGTACAGCCAGGCCGCTCGTCTGGCCGCGAGGTCGGCAGCATAAAGCCGGGTATATGAGTCGGCCAGCGGGAGTTGGATTCCCTGATTCATCCCGATGGGCCGGCCAAAAACCCGCCTGTCTTTTGCATAGGCGACTGCCCTGCGCAGCGCGCCTCGCCCCAAACCGACGCTGGAGTAGGAAACGAGTATACGCTCGGGATTCAAGCCGTCGAGGAGATGGTAGAAACCCTGTCCTTCTTCTCCCACGATGTCCGTCGCCGGAACTTTAAGATCATCGAAAAAAACCTCGTTCGACGCGACAGCATTACGGCCCATCTTGGCGATCGGGCGGATTGTGACATGCTCCGGATCGAGATCCGCAAAGAAGAGAGTCATGCCGTCGGTTCGCTTCTTGCATTCCGCCAGAGGCGTGGTTCTGGTTAAAAGCAAAACCTTCTGGCAGTCGCCAGCCTTCGTCAGCCAGACCTTCCGGCCGTTGATCACATAATTATCTCCATCACGCACAGCTTTTGTGGAGATTCTGGTCGTATCAGTGCCTGCGTCCGGCTCAGTGACTCCGAAGCAGACGTGCAAATCGCCCTTGATGATCTGGGGCAGATACTTACGTTTCATTTCTTCGCTGCCATGTTTCACGACAGGATTGATCCCGAAAATACTGAGGTGAACCGAACTGGCACCATTCATTCCCGCACCTGAAGTCGCAACCTCCTGAAGGACGATTCCCGCTTCAGTGATGCCCAGTCCCGAGCCGCCATATTCCTCGGGAATGACGAGGCCAAGATATCCGGCGGCGGCAAATGCGTTATAAAAATCCCATGGAAACAGGTGCTTCTGGTCGCATTCCATCCAATAATCGTCGGAGAACCGCGCGGTGATCTCCGCCACTGACCGCCGTATCTCCTGTTGAAGCGAAGTCTCTTCCATTGCCACCTCCCTATTCCGTATTTCGTCACGTTTCGCATTAAGGTTCGGATATCGGTGCCTGTCAATAGAGTTTGGCTTGACGCTGGTCTCGATGAAGCTATGAGACCGTTATCAGGTCAACGAATCGCCAACATATCGTTTTACGGAACATGGAGTGGCGCAAGGGAAGGATGCGGGGATGGCAGAGGGGGCCGAAGTTGGCGTGCGGGTTGCCGATGGCGTCTACTGGGTGACGATCCAGCGGCCTGCGGTGCGGAACGCCATAAACGATGCTGTCCTGCAAGGCATCTCCACGGCGCTTGCCCAGGCTGTGGAAGACGAGGCGCTTTGCATCGTCCTGACCGGCGAGGGCGAGGCCGCCTTTTGTGCAGGTGGCGACCTCAAACCAAATTCCGGCACGTTTGATTTCGATTTTTCGAAGAACACCACCCCATATTCGCGCCTGCTCAGGCAAGCCATTGCTTGCGAAGTGCCGATGATCGCCCGCATAAACGGCGCGTGTCTTGCCGGTGGCATGGGCTTGATGGCCATGTGCGACATGACGGTGGCGGCTTCCGACGTTTCCTTTGGCCTGCCCGAGGTAAAGATCGGATTGTTTCCGATGCAGGTGGCCAGCGTGCTGCAAGGGCTGCTTCCCCGTCGCGCTTTCATGGAGCTTTGCCTGACTGGCGAACCAATTTCGGCGATGGAGGCCTACCGCCTTGGACTGATCAACTATGTGGTCGAGCGCGAGGAACTCGATCAGAAAGTCGATTGGTTGGTTGCCCGCATCACCGGTAAATCACCTGCCGCAAACCGGCGCGGGAAACACGCACTCGCGGCCATTCAGGATATGACCTTCGCGCAGTCAATTGCCTATACCGAGGGACAGATCGGCACGATGCGTCTGACAAAAGACGCCGAAGAGGGCATGAGCGCCTTCAATGAGCGCCGCCCACCGGTGTTTCGTGGACGGTGATGTGATTGATGGCGCTTCCCGCATCCGTACATATTGTTGAAGAAGGCCCCAGAGAGGGCTTTCAAGGTGAGCCGCCCTTGCCCACTTCCGACAAGCTGCGGCTTATCAATGCGTTGGCTAAAACCGGATTGACGGACATTAATTGCGCGTCATTCGTTAATAAGAAAAAAGTGCCGCAGATGGCGGATGCCGAAGAATTAGCGCAGGGAATTACATACAGGGACAATGTCCGCTTTACCGGCAGTTGGTTGAACAAGTCCGGATTTGAGCGAGCCCGATCGACCCCGCTGCATCTTTCGCCATATGTCTTTGCATATGCATCAAATGAATTTGCCGAGCGCAACAACAATATGACCGCTGAGCAGAATTTGCAGAATCAGACAGTCCTGATTGAAAGTTATAAAGAAGCCGGGCTGGTCGTTGACACCGCTTACATATTCACCGCGTTCGGCTCGGAATTCGGTGATGCCGATCCGCGAGACTGTGAAGGAACAATCGCGAAGCTGCTGGACGTTTGTGCCGCGTCGGGGGCTTCCCCCGGGCTCATCTATCTTGCCGATACGGTAGGCTTTGCCAATCCGCTGCTGATCCGCCGGGTTCTCGACAAGGTGATGAATAAATGGGCACAACTGGAGTTTGCGCTGCATCTGCACGACACCCGCGGGATGGGGTTGGCAAATGTGGCCGCCGCGCTTGAGCTGGGCGTTCGCCGTTTCGACGCTTCAATCGGCGGGCTGGGCGGTTGTCCGTTTGCCGGCATGAAGGGCGCATCCGGAAACATCTGCACAGAAGATCTGGTGCTGATGTGCGAGGAAATGGGCATTGCCACCGGGATCGATCTGGACGCGATCATCGATTGCGCACATATGGCAGAGAAGATCGTCGGTCACCCGCTTCCGGGCAAGACCATGAATGCAGGGCGCATTCGCCATGTGTCTGTTTAGCGCGGCAATTAGCATCGACCGGGCACATTATGATCCCGTCGGCCTCATCAACCAGCTTACGCCAGAACGACCGCGGAAATATCCGGCGCTTCATGACGCGCATCAGGCACTTATTTGGAGCTCCAAAAAGCCGGCTGGGGCATCGGCGGAAATCGGGGGACGATCAATGTCGGGATTTCAGGATGCATGCCGACGAGCCGGGTTCAAAAGAGGATTGCAATGAACGAAAAACAACGGACCGGCCCGCTTGCCGGCGTACGCGTGGTGGATCTTACCACGGTTGTGATGGGGCCATCTGCCACACAGCTTCTTGGTGATCTGGGCGCCGATGTGATCAAGGTGGAAACGCCCGGGGGTGATACAACGCGCGTGCTCGGCCCGGGTGCCGAGGACAAAATGGGTGCGATGTTCCTTGGTGCGAACCGGAACAAGCGCAGCATTGTTCTGGATTTGAAGGTGGAGGCGGATCGCGAGGTCTGTCTTCGCCTGGTCGAGACCGCGGATGTCTTTGCTTGCAATGTTCGTCCCGCCGGCATGAAGCGCCTTGGTTTGACATGGGAGGACCTTTCGAGAATCAACCCCAGGCTGATCTACGTCAGCATGGTCGGCTTTTCTCAGGCAGGACGTTACGGCCCCTCTCCCGCATTCGACGACCTGATACAGGCGGCGGTCGGGCTACCCAGCCTGCTTGCCGCCAGCACATTGTCGGAACCTCGCTATGTGCCGCTCAACATTGTTGACAGATCTGTCGGACAATATGCCTTCGGCGTGATTTGCGCGGCGCTGTATGCGCGTGAACGCACGGGAGTTGGACAACATGTCGAAGTTCCCATGTTCGAAACCATGGTGCCCTTCCTTCTTGGCGACCATCTTTGGGGACATAAATTTTCTCCCCCACAAGGCGATTTTGGTTACCCCCGATTGCTGTCGCCTTTGCGCCAGCCTTTTCGCACAAGCGATGGGTATGTCTGTTGCACGATTTATCATGATCATCATTGGCGCGCGTTTCTCCGCATTATCGGGAAGTTCTCAATGTGGGAAACCGACCACCGCTTGTCTTCTCTTCAGATCAGGACACAATATGCCAATGATCTGAATGCCCTGGTCAAGTCTGAATTGGTGAAGAAGACCACAAAGGAGTGGCAGGCCCTCCTGAGCGAGGCCGATATCCCGGTCTTTCCCATGCACACGCTGGAAACGCTGCTCGATGACCCGCACCTGAAGGACATCGGCTTCTTTCGAACCGAACAGCATCCCCAACTTGGCGAATTTATCGAAACTAGCGTGCCCAGTGAATGGCATGGATCGACGCTCGGCGGCTATTCGCCACCGCCAATGCTCGGCGAGCACAGCCAGGAGATTAGAGACGAACTCGACCGTCTGGCTTCTGAATGACAGAAAAGGCGCGGGCAGGAAGCGCATAATTATCCCAGCCACAATGATCATCAACCAGGTGCCTGACGAGCCCCCTGATTGGCACCATTTTTGAGCAACGTGCGTTTCCCGATGGGGCGGACGGCTGAAGCGACACAGATTTCAGCTTCGCCGGCCGGTGGTGCCGGTGCGCAGATCATCGCGATCGTGAAGGCGCGGGCGGCAGGCATGATGAAAGCCGATAGCTGCCGGCGGCACGGCATCACCGTGCGAGGCCCTGCAAGTGGAAGTCGAAGGGCGGCGGGCCGGAGGTATCCGAAGCCAGGAAAATGCCGTCGCAGGCAGATAAGAAAGCCAAGCTGAAGCGGCTGCCGGCGAACATCAGCAGTAGAAGGCGAACATTTCCAAAGGAAAATCGGGATAATACAGGCTTTTTCAGCCTGTCGCGGGGTTCCGCGAACGGGGAAATGGTGCCCAGAAGAGGACTCGAACCTCCACGACCTTGCGATCGCCAGCACCTGAAGCTGGTGCGTCTACCAATTCCGCCATCTGGGCACGGGGTAGGCGGCGGCTGTTATGGTGCTGGCTCGCGGTTGTCAACGCTCCTGTGATGCGTTTATGGGCTTTCGGCATGGATCGCCTTATCACGCTCGTTGGTGGCACCGGATTTGTCGGGGCTGCGCTGGTTGAACATCTGGCCCATGCCGGCTGGCGGGTGCGGGTGGTTTCGCGCCATCCGAATCGGGCGCAGCGGCTGCGGACGCTGGGCGACGTGGGGCAGATTTCGCTGGTGCAGGGCGATGTGCGGGCCCCCGGCTCTATCCTGGCGGCCATGTATGGCGCGGATGCCGCCGTGAACCTGGTGGGCATCCTGGATGAAAAAGGCGGGCAGCACTTTGCCGATGTGCAGCGCGGTGGCGCCGGCGCCGTGGCTGCCGCTGCTGCGCGGGCCGGGGTGGCGGCGCTGGTGCATGTGTCGGCCATCGGGGCGGATGCCAAATCGGATTCGGCCTATGCGCGGACCAAGGCTGAAGGCGAGGCTGCCGTGCGGGCGGCCTTCGCACAGGCCGCCATCGTGCGGCCGAGCCTGATTTTCGGGGCGGAGGATCGTTTCACCAATCGCTTCGCGGCGATGATGGGGCTGGTGCCGGCGATTCCGGTGATTGCGGCTGACACGCGCTTCCAGCCGGTGTTTGTGCAGGATGTGGCGGCGGCGATTGCGGCGGCGCTGCATCGGCCGGGCGAGACGTTCGAACTGGGTGGGCCCGAAGTGCTGACCATGCACGCCATCATGGCGCTGATCGCGCAAGCCGCCGGGCAGGACAAGCCGCTGGTGGATGTGCCGGCGCTGGGCGGGCGGGCGCTGGCGGCCTTTGGCTTCCTGCCGGGCGCGCCGCTGACCGCGGATCAGTATCGGCTGTTGCAGAAGGATAATATTGCCGCTGCCGCGCTGCCGGGGCTGGAGAGCCTGGGTGTGGCGCCGACGCCGATGGCCGCAGTGGCGGGCGACTGGCTGGCGCGCTATCGCACGGGTGGGCGATTCGCCGCGCAGGCTTAAGGAATTTCCATGCACAATGCGATGTTGCAGGCCTTTCTGCTGGGCCTGCTGGAAGGCTTGACCGAGTTTCTGCCCGTGTCCTCCACCGGGCACCTGATATTGGGGGCGGAGCTGCTGGGATTCACCGGCGAGGGATCGATAGCGTTCAAGATCGCCATCCAGCTGGGGGCCATAATGGCGGTGCTGGTGGTGTATCGGCAGCGTTTCATCGGGGTGGCGGCGGGGCTGTTGCAGCGCGACGCGGGAGCGATTGCCTTTACGCGCAACATTATCCTGGGCTTCCTGCCGGCGATGATCGTGGGGGTGTTTGCCTATTCGGCCATCCGCGCGCTGATCGAAAGCCCGGTGACCGTGGCGGTCATGCTGATTCTGGGCGGGATCGCCATCCTGTTTATCGAGCGGGCGGTGAAGCCGGTGGCAACGGGGAGCGTGGAGGCGATGCCCTGGAAGACAGCGGCCGGCGTGGGCGTGGTGCAGTGTCTGGCGATGGTGCCGGGGGTCTCCCGGTCTGGCGCGACGATCATGGGCGGCTTGCTGATGGGGCTGGACCGCCGGACCGCGGCGGAATTCTCCTTCTTCCTGGCGGTGCCCACGATGCTGGGGGCGACGGTCTATGCGCTGTACAAAGAGCGCGATCTGCTGGCGGCGGACCAGATGACATTGATTGCCATTGGCTTTGTGACGGCCTTTGTGTCGGCGCTGATGGTGGTGCGGTGGCTGGTGGGCTTTGTGAGCCGCTATGGCTTTGCGCCCTTTGCCTGGTATCGGATCGGGCTGGGTTCGGTGGCTCTGCTGTGGCTGCTGATGCGATAGTATTTTTTTGGTACTAATTACAGCGAGCATTTCGCGAACCTGCCATGTTTTGGCTGATACGTATCAGAATAGTTATCAAATCGGACCTATAGTCTGGTGTTGCCCTTTTTTCCTTGCTAGGGCGTGCTGCGAATCGCCCGCCATGGCGGGTTGCTGTCATTCGCCCTTCACCGGGCAGGAACAGGAGTTTGCCGTGGCTGAAACGCGCATGCTGAGCTTCATCCATGTGGAGCAGGATTATCCGCAGAAGCGCAAAGCCAAGGCCCGCGCGCAGGATTTCGACGAGATTTCCCAAACCTATCTGCTGGCCAAGGCCGAGGAGCAGGCGTCGCGCTGTTCGCAATGCGGCGTGCCCTTCTGCCAGGTGCATTGCCCATTGCAGAACCATATTCCGGACTGGCTGAAACTGGCGGCGGAAGGCCGGTTGCAGGAGGCGTATCAACTGTCCAACGCCACGTCCAACATGCCGGAGATTTGCGGGCGCATCTGTCCGCAGGACCGGCTGTGCGAGGGCAATTGCGTTATCGAACAATCGGGGCACGGGTCGGTGACGATAGGCTCGATCGAGAAATATATCACCGACACGGCCTGGAAAGAGGGCTGGGTGGAGCCGCTGCTGCCGGTGGCGGATCGGTCCGGGCAATCGGTGGGGATTATCGGCGCGGGGCCGGCGGGGCTTTCCGCAGCCGAGCAGCTGCGGGTGCGGGGCTATGAAGTGCATGTATATGACCGCCATGATCGGGCCGGCGGGCTGCTGACCTATGGCATTCCCGGCTTCAAGCTGGAGAAGCCGGTGGTGATGCGGCGGGTGGAGCGGCTGGAGGCGGGCGGCATTCATTTCCACATGAATGTGGAAGTGGGGACGGACCTGAGCTTTGCCGCACTGCGCGAGCGGCATGATGCGGTGCTGATTGCCACCGGCGTTTACAAGGCGCGGGCGGCGGGTGTGGCGGGCAGCGGGCTGAAGGGTGTGGTGCCGGCGCTTTCCTATCTGATCGCGTCCAACCGCAAAGGCTTTGGCGATGCGGTGCCGGATTATGATTCGGGGGTGCTGAATGCAGCCGGGCGGCATGTGGTGGTGGTGGGCGGCGGCGACACCGCGATGGACTGTGTGCGCACCGCCGTGCGGCAGGGTGCGGCCTCTGTGACCTGCATGTATCGGCGGGACCGGGCAAATATGCCGGGTTCGCAGCGCGAGGTGGCCAATGCCGGGGAGGAAGGCGTGGCGTTCCGGTGGCTGGCGGCACCGCTTGCCTTTGAGGGCGCGGCCGTGGGCGATGAAGCCGGGCAGGTGCGCAGTGTGCGCGCCGTGGCCATGCGGCTGGGCGCGGCGGATGCCTCCGGCCGGCGCGCGCCGGAACCGGAGCCGGGCAGCGACTTTACCCTGCCCGCCGACCTGGTGGTGAATGCGCTGGGCTTTGACCCCGAAGATCTGGTGGACGACTGGGAGGCAGGCGAGCTGGCGGTGACGCGCTGGGGCACGGTGCGGACCGATCCGCGCACGCTTGCCACCAATCTGCCGGGCGTGTTTGCGGCAGGCGATATTGTGCGCGGCGCCAGCCTGGTGGTGTGGGCCATTCGGGAGGGCCGCGATGTGGCGGATGCGATGCACGCCTGGCTGAAGGCCAGGGTGAGCGGCGACAAAGTGCGCAGCGACGAAAAGCTGCGCGGCGAAAGGAAGGCGGCATGATGCAGCCGGTGAAGACGGCCCTGACGATGCTGCTGGCAGTGCCGGTGCTGCTGGCCGCGCCGGCGATGGCGCAGACGCCGGCGCAGACGGCGGCCGCAACGTCGCTGGTGGATGTGTTGCAGCCGCCGGCCAGAACCAAAGCCATGCTGGATCAGCAGATAGCGGCGATCCGCGAGGGCCGGATGATAAGGGGTATGCTGGGCAGCAATGCGCAGTTCCGCACCGAGGCGGCGAAGAACCAGCCGGCCTTCAATGCCGCCATCGCCCGCATGGGCGCGGCGCAGGCCAAGGCGCTGGGACCGATTTTTACGGAGATGCAGGCGGCACAGCGGCGGACGACGATTGATGCCTATGCCAGGGCCTTCACGGTCGCGGAACTGGGGCAGATGACGGCCTTTTACCGCACGCCGACGGGCGCGAAACTGCTGGTGCTGCAACCCGGCCTTTCCGCCGGTATCGGCCAGCAGATGCAGACGCAATTTGGTCCGCGTATCGAGGCGGCGAACAAGGCGCTGGCGCCGCAGGTGCAGGCCGAGTTGCGCAAGCTGTTTCCCAAGGCCGACGGCGCGCCGAAGTGAAGGACATATGGTGCGGGCATGGCCCGGCATCAGGAGACGATATGATGACCGTTGAGCAACAGCTGATGGGTGTGAGTGCGGCCGAGCGGGAGCGGATTGCGCGGGTTGGCATGTATCGTCCGGAGTTTGAGGGCGATGCCTGCGGCGTGGGCATGGTGGCCGCCATTGATGGCAAGCCGTCGCGGCGGGTGGTGGAGGCCGGCATTTCGGCGCTGAAGGCCGTGTGGCACCGGGGCGCGGTGGATGCGGACGGCAAGACCGGCGATGGCGCGGGCATTCATCTGGACCTGCCGGTGGCCTTTTTCCATGAGGCGATTTCGCGTGCCGGCCATGCGCCGCGCGCCAATCTGCTGGGCGTGGGGATGATCTTCCTGCCACGCACGGATCTGGCGGCACAGGAAAGCTGCCGGACCATCGTGGAATCGGAAATCATCGCGTTCGGCCACACCATCTATGGCTGGCGGCAGGTACCGGTGGACGTGTCGGTGATCGGCGAGAAGGCGGCGATGCTGCGGCCGGAAATCGAGCAGATCATGATCGCCGGGCCGCTTGACACCAGCGAGGAATCGCGCGCCGCGTTCGAGAAGGATTTATACATCCTGCGCCGGCGCATCGAAAAGAAGGTGATCGAGGCGCAGATTCAGGGCTTCTATATCTGCTCGCTGTCGTGCCGTTCCATCATCTACAAGGGGCTGTTTCTGGCGGAGAGCCTCTCCATCTTCTATCCGGACCTGCTGGATATGCGGTTTGAGAGCCGCTTTGCCATCTATCACCAGCGTTATTCCACCAACACCTTCCCGCAATGGTGGCTGGCGCAGCCGTTCCGCTGCCTGGCGCACAATGGCGAGATCAACACCATCCGGGGCAATACCAACTGGATGAAAAGCCATGAAATCAAGATGGCGGCGCTGAGCTTTGGCGAACATTCAGAGGATATCAAGCCGCTGATCCCGGCGGGCAGCTCGGATACCGCGGCGCTGGATGCGGTGTTCGAGGCGATTGTGCGATCGGGGCAGGATGCGCCGACCGCCAAGACCATGCTGGTGCCGGAAGCCTGGGCAAAGGATGCCGACATGGCACCCGAGCATAAGGCGATGTATGCCTATTTCTCCAGCGTGATGGAGCCGTGGGACGGGCCGGCGGCGCTGGCCATGACCGATGGCCGCTGGGTGGTGGCCGGGATGGACCGCAACGCGCTGAGGCCGATGCGCTATACCGAGACGGCGGACGGCCTGCTGATCGTGGGATCGGAATCCGGCATGGTGTGGGTGCTGGAGGAGGCGGTTGTCGCCAAGGGCCGGCTGGGGCCGGGGCAGATGATCGGCGTCGATCTGGGCGAGGGGCGGCTCTATCGCGACCGGGCGCTGAAGGACCGGCTGGCGGGCACACACCCCTATGAACAGTGGGTGGGCGATTTCACCACGCTGGAGGATGCCATTGGCGGTTCGGTGGCGGATACCGCGCTGCTGCCGGCGGGCGAGTTGCGGCGGTTGCAGATCGCGGCCGGCATGACGATGGAGGATATGGAGCTGATCCTCGCCCCCATGGTGGAGGATGCCAAGGAAGCCATCGGATCGATGGGGGATGACACGCCGCTGGCGGTGATTTCCGACAATGCGCGCTGCATGAGCCATTTCTTCCGGCAGAATTTCAGCCAGGTGACGAACCCGCCGATCGACGCGCTGCGCGAGAGCCGGGTGATGAGCCTGAAGACGCGCTTTGGCAATCATGGCAATATTCTGGACTCAACCGGCCGCCAGAAGGGCGTGATGGTGCTGGAAAGCCCGGTGCTGACCAATGGCGAATGGGATGCGCTGAAGGCGCATTTCGGGAAAGCGTCGGCCGAGATTGATTGCAGCTTTGCCATTGCCGACGGGCCGGACGGGCTGAAGGCGGCGATTGCCCGCGTGCGGCGCGAGGCGGAGGACGCCGTGCGCTCCGGCGCGACGCAGCTGTTCCTGACGGACGAGAACCAGTCGTCTGAACGGGCGGGCGTGACGATGATTCTGGCGGCCGCGGGCGTGCACACGCATCTGGTGCGCAAGGGGCTGCGGACCTTTGCCTCCATCAATGTGCGCTCGTCCGAATGTCTGGATACGCATTATTTCGCGGTGCTGGTGGGCGTGGGCGCAACCACGGTGAACGCCTGGCTGACGGAAAAGGCGATTGCCGACCGGCATGCGCGCGGGCTGTTCGGCGCGATGACGCTGGCCGACTGCGTGGCGCGCTATCGCGTTGCGGTGGACGGCGGGCTGTTGAAAATCATGTCCAAGATGGGGATTTCGGTCATCTCCTCCTATCGTGGCGGCTATAATTTCGAAGCGGTGGGGCTTTCGCGCGCGCTGGTGAATGATTTCTTCCCCGGCATGCCGGCGAAGATTTCCGGCGAGGGCTATGGATCGCTGTTCCAGAATGCCCGGCTGCGGCATGAAAAGGCGTGGGACGAAGCCGCGATCGCGCTGCCGGTGGGCGGCATCTATCGCTATCGGGCGGGTGGCGAGCCGCACGCCTGGCAGGCCGGCATCATCCACACCCTGCAGGAGGCGGTGGCGAACGACAGCTACAGCCAGTATCGCAAATTTTCGGAGGCCGTGCGGCGGCTGCCGCCCATCTATCTGCGCGATCTGCTGGAATTTAACTTTGCCGCCAAGCCGGTGCCGGTCGACGAGGTGGAAAGCATCTCGGAAATCCGCAAACGCTTTGTGACGCCGGGGATGAGCCTGGGGGCGCTTTCACCCGAAGCCCATGAGACGCTGGCGATCGCGATGAACCGCATCGGCGCCAAGGCGGTGAGCGGCGAGGGCGGCGAGGATGCGTCGCGCTTCAAGCCCTATGCCAATGGCGACAATGCCAACAGCAATATCAAGCAGATCGCATCCGGCCGCTTTGGCGTGACGGCGGAATATCTGAACGCGGCGAGCGAAATTGAAATCAAGGTGGCGCAGGGTGCCAAGCCGGGCGAGGGCGG
>DITZ01000065.1:0-5572 GCA_002422985.1 Sphingomonadales bacterium UBA6171 | reverse complement strand
GACATCTATTCGATCGAGGATCTGGCGCAGCTCATCTATGATCTGAAGCAGATCAATCCGGACGCCAAGGTGTGCGTGAAGCTGGTGTCGTCCGCCGGCATCGGCACGGTGGCGGCCGGCGTGGCAAAGGCGCATGCCGATGTGATTCTGGTGTCGGGCCACACCGGCGGCACCGGGGCCAGCCCGCATACCAGCATCAAATATGCCGGGACGCCGTGGGAAATGGGCCTGTCTGAAGTCAATCAGGTGCTGACGCTGAACGGGCTGAGGCACCGGGTGAAACTGCGCACCGATGGCGGGCTGAAAACCGGGCGCGACGTGGTGATTGCCGCCATCTTGGGCGCGGAAGAATATGGCATCGGCACGCTGAGCCTGGTGGCCATGGGCTGCATCATGGTGCGGCAGTGCCATTCCAACACCTGCCCGGTGGGCGTGTGCACGCAGGATGAGGCGCTGCGGCAGAAATTCAGCGGCTCGCCGGAGAAGGTTATCAATCTGATGACTTTCATCGCGGAGGAAACGCGGGACATATTGGCGCAACTGGGTGCGCGCAGCATCGAGGATGTGATCGGCCGGACCGAACTGCTGCGGCAGGTGAGCCGGGGAGCCGAGCATCTGGACGATCTGGATCTGAACCCGATCCTCGCCAAGGTGGATGCGCCCGATCATATGCGCAAATCCGCCCGCAATGCGCCGCGCAATCCGGTGCCGGACAGCTTGGACGCGGAAATCCTGCGCGACGCCGCCCCGGTGTTCGAACGGCGGGAGAAGATGCAGCTGACCTATACCGTGCGCAACACCCACCGCGCGGTGGGCACGCGGCTTTCCGCCATGATTACCCGGCAATATGGCATGAAGGGGCTGGCGCCCGGCCATGTGCATGTGCGGCTGCGCGGCACCGCCGGGCAATCGCTGGGGGCCTTTGCCGTGCAGGGCGTGAAGCTGGAAGTGTTTGGCGACGCCAATGATTATGTGGGCAAAGGGCTTTCGGGCGCGACGATTGTTGTGCGGCCGATGGTGTCCTCACCGCTGGCGAGCCAGGATAATGCGGTGATCGGCAATACCGTGCTTTATGGCGCGACGGCGGGCGAACTGTTTGCGGCCGGTCAGGCGGGCGAACGCTTTGCCGTGCGCAACAGCGGGGCCACCGTGGTGGTGGAAGGCTGCGGCGCCAATGGCTGCGAATATATGACCGGCGGCACGGCGGTTATCCTGGGCGATGTGGGCGACAATTTCGGCGCGGGGATGACCGGGGGCATGGCCTTTGTGTATGACCGGACCGGCTCGTTCGCGCGCAAGGTGAACCCGGAATCGGTGGTGTGGCAGCGGCTGGCAAGCGCGCATTGGGAAGGGGTGCTGAAGGCGCTGGTGGAGCGGCATCATGCCGAAACCAGCAGCCGCTGGGCCGAGCATATCCTGCGCGACTGGGAACGGGTGCGCGGCGATTTCTGGCAGGTGTGCCCGAAGGAGATGGTGAGCCGCATCCCGCATCCGCTGTGCGACGAGGGCGCAGCCCTTGCAGCGGCGGAGTAAGCGCATCACATAGACTTCCGAGGGGATGATCAATCCACGGGAGTTTAGGTGCATGGCAAACCGCAATGATGGGCTGGCCGAAGTGTTGGTGCAGCTGGCCGGCAATGCCGCGACGCTGATCGAGCGGGCGCGGGCGAGTGCCGCCTTCAAGGCGGCGCAGACGGTGGACGGCGAGGCGACCGAGAAGAAGGCCGCTGCGGCACCCGCGGCCGACGATGGCAGGCGCGAGGCGTTGCAGAATATCCTGGTGGAACAGGCCGTGCGCATCCGCACGCTGGAAACCGAACTGGAGCAGCTGAAAAGCGCGCTGGCGGCGGCCATCGCGAAGCCCACGCCCAGGAAGGCGGCGACGAAAAAGAAGCCGGTGACGAAGAAAGCGGCGACGGCCTGACCCTGTGCAGCGGGGGATATCTCCCCCGCTGTTGACCCGTGGCGAATTCGGCGTAGGCTGCCGCCACAAGAGTCGCGCGCCCGGATTTTAGCGCCGGGTGACCAGAAAATGCTGTGTAATCAGATTTTTTGGCCAACCGGCACCGCCGGACATGGAGGGGAAAGCCATGAGCGCGATTGATACTGAATTCGAAATGCTGGTCGTGCGCGGCGGGGCCGCCGCATTGCAGGAATCGACAGCCGCGCCGGCGGGTGCGAGCGTGCTGCATCACTATGGCCCCAATGTGGAGATTTTGCGCCATGAGCCGGCCGGAATGCCGGACATGGACACGGGCGCTGTCGTGCAGGAGAGCACAGGCGCGCTGCCCGCCGGGCTGAGCGAGGGCGAGAAGCTGGGGATTGCGGCCTTCCGGCTGCGGCAAAGCCCGGCCTATCTGGCGGCAAAGGCGGCGCGGCCGCGCGATGGCGAGCCATGGGAGGAAAGCGGCTGCAAACCGCCGCCGGGACCGGGCGAACGGGAAGTGGTGGTGGGCGGGATCGACCCGTCGGAAGCCGCGCCGCTGGCGGTGGGGCAGGAAGCGGTAAGCGCGACCGGCGCGACGCCGATGCTGGTGGGATCGGTGGCCGTGGCCGTGGTGCTGGTGAACGGGCCTACGGCTGCGACGCAATTTACCGCGGCCGAGCGCACCAAGGTGATTGCCGAGGTGCAGGCCGGGCTGACCTGGCTGGGCAATCAGGACCCGGCTTCGAACGTCAGTTGGCATTATGAAATCCGCGACGTGTCTATCACCACCGCCACCAATGCGACGGCCGCGAGCGACGAGGAGCGGTGGCGCAATCCGGTGATGGCGTCCCTTGGCCATACGCAGAACTGGCAGGGCGTGGTGGATTATGCGCAGGCCGTGCGGCGGCGGCTGAACACGCGCTGGGCCTATATCGTCTATTTCGTGAAGGGCTATCCGCTGTGGCACTTCGGCTATGCCTCGTCGCCGCGCATCGTGATGGACTATGCCAATAATGGCTGGGGGCCGGACAATATCGACCGGGTTTTCGCGCATGAAACCGGCCATATATTCTCGGCACCGGACGAATATTCGGCGGCCAATTGCAGCTGCACGACCAAGCATGGTGTGTATAATGAGCCGAACGGCAATTGCGCCTCCTGTGCGCCGGGCGGCGGCATATTGTGCATCATGAAGAATAATGACTGGGCGATGTGCAGCCATACACGGCGGCATTTCGGCTGGGGATTGACGGCGGCCCGCGCCCCCATTGGCGCGCCGGTGCATGCCGTGTCGCGCAGCCGGGACAAGCTGGACATTTTCTTCACCGACAACAACGGCAACACCATGTCGGCGGCCTGGCAACCCTCCATGCCCAACTGGTGGCAGGGATATTGGCACATACAGGGCGGCAGGGCGGCCCCCGGCGCGCCCGTGACCTGCGTGAGCCGCAGTGCGGACCGGCTGGATATATTTGTGACCGGCACCAACGGCGGCATCTATACCGCCGCCTGGTCGCCCTCCACTGGCTGGGGTGGCTGGTGGCGCATCGGCACCATCACCGCGCCGGCGCGCACGCCGGTGAACGTCGTTTCGCGCAGCCGCGACAAGCTGGACATCTTCATCACCGACAGCGCCGGCCGGGTGATGACAAGCGCCTGGGAGCCGGGGCTTTCGAGCTGGCGGGCCTGGCGGCAGATCCGCGGCGGGGCGGCGGCCCCCGGTGCGCCGGTGACCTGCGTAAGCCGCGCGGCGGACAAGCTCGACATCTTCGTGGTGGGAACGGACGGCCGCGCCTATACCGCCGCCTGGGAACCCAACGGGCAGGACTGGCGCGGCTGGTGGGTAATCGGCACCACCCGCTTTCCGGCGCGCGCGCCGCTGAATGCCGTATCCCGCAGCCGCGACAAGCTGGACATATTCGGCGTGGAAAATGGCGGCGCGACCATGACCGCGGCCTGGCAGCCCGGCTTCACCCAATGGGGCGGCTGGTGGCACATCAAGGGCGGGCGGGCGCAGCCCGGATCACCGATCCACTGCACCACGCGATCGGCCGACAAGCTGGATATCTGGGTCGCCGGCACCGATGGCGGCACCTACACCGCCGCCTGGCAGCCGGGCTTCACCCAATGGTGGGGCTGGGCGCGGCTGAACGGCGGACGGACGGCGATTGGCGGTGCGGTGACGGGCATCAGCCGGGCGCCGGACAAGCTGGACGCCTGGACCGTGGGTATGGACGGCCGGATCTGGACGGCGGCCTGGACACCGCAGAATGTGAACTGGTGGGCCGGCTGGTGGCCCATGGGCAGCTGATGGGGGGCGACCCTGGCCTTTCCCTGCTCTTCCCCGCAGAAGCGGGGAACCAGCGGGGGCGTGGGTGCTCCCTGATGAGGAGTGGGTTGGCGTTTTCGCTGGGATAACGGGGGGGTTTTGGCTGCTCGCCCCCACCGCAGTGTTGCTGACCCCACCGCAGCCTTGCCGACCCCACCCCCAACCCCTCCCCTGAAGGGGAGGGNNCTTCAGGGGAGGGGCCGGGGGTGGGGTCAGCAACGGCGCGGTGGGGTCAGCAACGGCGCGATGAGGTCAGCGGCCGGGCACCGCTTTTTTATGGCGGGTCATAGCCGGGGCTGTCCCAGGGCAGGCCCTCGCCGGGGGTGGGGGATTTTGGGGTCAGGCGCATTGCCCAGCCGTCCATGAACATCTGCTCGGTGGGGGTGGCGGGCGGGGTCAGGCCGGGCGGCGCGCTGGTGGCCACGACGGCCACCGCCGGGATCGTGCGCAGCGTTTCGGCCGTGGTGCCGGGATTGGGGGCGAACAGCAGCAGGCGCGGCGGCAGGGTGGCGGTGATGCGGCCGTGCGGGGCCAAGCTGGCGGCGTCGCTGCCGGGCGACAAAGCGATCAGCCAGTCCATCTTACAGCCCCGCCATCAGCGCGGCGTTGCCGCCGGCGGCGGTGGTGTCGGCGCAATAGCTGCGCTCGGTGGCGAAGCGGAACAGATAATGTGGCCCGCCGGCTTTGGGGCCGGTGCCGGAAAGCCCTTCTCCGCCAAAGGGCTGGGAGCCGACGACGGCGCCGATCTGGTTGCGGTTGATATAGAGATTGCCCACCCGTGCCCGCGCGCGGACGCGGTCGACCGTCGTCTGGATGCGGCTGTGAACGCCGAGCGTCAGGCCATAGCCGGTGGCGTTGATGGCATCGATCACGGCATCAAGATCATTGGCCCGCCAGCGGACGATATGCAGGATGGGGCCGAAATGCTCCTTCGTCAGGCTGGCGATGGCGGGGATTTCCCAGACGCCGGGCGCGACCCAATGGCCGGCATCGGGCAGGCCGGAGGTGGAGAGGCGATGGATGGGCCGCGCGCTGCGGTCCAGCGCTGCGGCATGGGCCTCCAGCGCGGCTTTGGCATCCGCATCGATCACCGGGCCGACGTCGGTGGCGGGGTCGCGCGGGTCGCCCAGCGTCAGGCAATCCATCGCACCCTTCAGCATGGTGATGACGGTGTCGGCCACATCAGCCTGCAAAAACAGCACCCGCAGCGCCGAACAGCGCTGACCGGCGGACTGGAAGGCCGATGCGAGCACATCGCGCACCACCTGTTCGGGCAGCGCGCTGCTGTCCACGATCATGGCGTTCTGGCCGCCGGT
>DITZ01000113.1 GCA_002422985.1 Sphingomonadales bacterium UBA6171 | reverse complement strand
GCTGCTGCTGCCCGCCCGAAAGCGCGGTGCCCGAATCCGCCATCCGGTCCTTCACCTCATCCCACAAACCGGCGCGGCGCAGCGACTGCTCCACGATCGCGTCCAGGTCCGCCCGCTTTTCCGCCAGCCCGTGAATGCGCGGGCCATAGGCCACATTCTCATAGATGCTCTTGGGGAAGGGGTTGGGCTTCTGGAACACCATCCCCACCCGCGCGCGCAGCTGCACCACATCCATCGACGGCGAATAAATATCCTCATTCTCCAGCCGGATATCGCCCGTCACCCGTGCCGACGGCACCGTATCGTTCATCCGGTTAAGGCAGCGCAGAAAGGTGGATTTGCCGCAGCCCGAAGGCCCGATAAAGGCCGTCACATGCTCGGTTGAAATATCAATCGAAACACCGTGCAGCGCCTGCTTGTCGCCATAGAAAACCCGCACGTCGCGCGCCGTCATCTTGGGCGGGGTCGTGGTGGCAACGGCCGGTGCCGCCGACATGGACATCTGCATATTCGTCACCAGCGCACCTCAAATCGATTGCGAAGATAGATCGCCAGGCTGTTGATGCCCAGCAGGAAAACCAGCAGCACGATTATCGCCCCGCTCGTCTTTTCCACAAAGCCCCGGCTCACATTGTCAGACCAGATGAAAATCTGCACCGGCAATGCCGTCGCCGGCTGCGTCAACCCGTCGGGCACCGACGTCAGAAACGCCCGCATCCCGATCATCAGCAGCGGCGCGGTTTCCCCCAGCGCGCGCGCCATGCCCAGGATCGTCCCCGTCAGCATACCGGGCAGCGCCAGCGGCAGCACATGGTGGAACACCACCTGCACGCGCGACGCTCCCACCCCCAGCGCCGCGTCCCGGATAGAGGGCGGCACCGCCTTGATGGCCGCACGGCTGGCAATCACGATCACCGGCAGCGTCATCAGCGCCAGCGTCAGCCCGCCCACCACCGGGGCTGATCGCGGCATGTTCATGAAGTTCAGGAACACCGCCAGCCCAAGCAGACCAAAGATGATCGAAGGCACCGCCGCCAGATTGTTGATGGACACTTCGATAATATCGGTCCAGCGGTTTTTCGCCGCAAACTCCTCAAGATAGATGGCCGAAAAAATCCCCACCGGAAAGCTGATCGCCAGCGTCACCAGCAGCGTCAGCAGGCTGCCCTTCAGCGCCCCCCAGATGCCGGCCAGTTCCGGGTCCACCGAATCCGCCCCGGTCAGGAAGGTGCGGTTCAACACCATTTGCAGCCGGCCATCGGCCTTCAGCGCTTCCACCGCGCCGATTTCGGCCCTGGTAACCGGCAGATCATCCTCGGCCAGCGTCAGATCAAAGGCCCCCTTGGCGATCTGGTCGATATTGCTGCTCGCAATCACCCACATCGGCTTCGTCGTGCCGATCAGCGCCGGGTCCGCCGTCACCGCATCGCGCAGCGCCAGCCAGGCGCCATCGGATTCCAGCTTCACCGCACCGCCATGGCTGCGCTTCATCGCGTCGGTCAGCACGCCCTGATAATTGGCCCGCGCCAGCAGCGCCGGATTGGCCTGCGCCTGCGCCGCCGTCACCCCCAGCCGCGCCGCGTCAAAGCTCACCGGCACCAATATCTGCGTCTGGCGAAAACTGTTCCAGCCGCTGCCGATCACCGTCACCAGCAGAAACAGCAGGAATCCGCCCGCCAGCGCCACGGCACCCAGCCCCAGCGCGCGAAACAGCCGCTCGCTGCGATAACGGCGGCGAATGCGCGCCTGCATCGGGGCGGATGCCCATTGATGCACCGCGCCTGTTGTGATGGCCGTGTCAGTCATAGGCCTCCCGATATTTCTTCACCACGGCCAGCGCATAGACATTCAGCGCCAGCGTCACGAGGAACAGCACCAGCCCCAGCGCAAAGGCCGAAAGCGTCTTGGCGCTGTCAAACTCCTGATCCCCGGTCAGCAGCGCCACGATCTGCGCCGTCACCGTCGTCACCGAATGGAAAGGGTTGGCCGTCAGATTGGCCGCCAGCCCGGCCGCCATCACCACGATCATCGTCTCGCCAATCGCCCGGCTCACCGCCAGCAGCACACCACCCACAATGCCGGGGAGCGCCGCCGGTATCAACACCCTGCGTATAGTCTCCGAAGGCGTCGCCCCCATCGCCAGGCTGCCGTCCCGCATCGAACCGGGCACCGCCGTCAGCGCATCGTCCGCCATGGAGGAGACAAAGGGAATGATCATCACCCCCATCACCAGCCCCGCCGCCAGCGCACTTTCCGAACTCGCATCCGAAATGCCGATGGATATGCCGAAATCCCGCACCGCGGGCGCCACCGTCAGCGCCGCGAAAAATCCATAAACCACGGTCGGCACACCGGCCAGCACCTCCAGCACCGGCTTGGCCACCTTGCGAAAGCCGGGTGCCGCATATTGCGTCAGATAAATCGCCGACATC
The DNA here is from genome assembly GCA_002422985.1 of Sphingomonadales bacterium UBA6171. Taxonomy (GTDB): domain Bacteria; phylum Pseudomonadota; class Alphaproteobacteria; order Sphingomonadales; family Sphingomonadaceae; genus Sandaracinobacteroides. The sequence continues at coordinate 8,617 of DITZ01000113.1, read as the reverse complement.
AGCCCCAGCGGGATGGCAACCAGCATCGCGATAATCGCGCCGATAAACACCGTGCCCCAGAACAGCGGCACGGCCCCGAACGCGCCGGACGATCCCACCTGATCCGCCCGCATCGCCGTCTGGGGGGACCAGTTCAGCCCGAACAGAAATTCCGCGGGGCTGACCAGCCGAAAGAAGCGGAAGCTTTCAAACAGCAGCGACAATATGATGCCAAAAGTCGTCAGGATGGCCACCAGCGACGCCAGCACCAGCGCCAGCATCACCAGCCGCTCCACCCGCGTGCGCGCCCGGAAATCCGGCTTCAGCCGCGTGAACGCCCAGGCGCCCCCCATCAGCAGCAGCGCCACCGAAGCCACGCCGAACAGCGCGGCGAGCTGCCGCTCCGCCACCACCCAGGCCCTGGCCGCCACGTCCGCGGCCGGATTGAAGGCGGCGGCATAATCGCCCCGCACCAGCCCGCGCACCTCCACCAGAAACGCCGCCCGGTCCAGCGCATTGGCCGGCATATCGGCCGCCGGCACATTCGCCATCACCCGCGCCGCCACCAGCCCGTCACCCGCCACCGCCCAGAAGGCCAGCAGCAGCAGCGCCGGCACCAGCGCCGCAATCGCCACATAGGCCCCATGATATTGCGGCCGGCTGTGCAACACCCGCGCTCTGGCCCCAACACCGGCCCCAACTGCCGCGCCTCTGCCTGCCCCGGCGCCCGCCATAGCCCGCGCCCGGCCCTGCCCCAGCATATAGCCGAACAGCCCCAGCGCCAGCAGCACCAGCAGGATCATCATCGTATAGCTCATGCCAGGTCCTCAGGCGTCAACGCCGTCAAATTCTGCGCCCGCGCCCGGTTTTCGGCCCGGTCCGCATCGGGCGAGGGCACCAGCCCGCGTCGCACCAGATAGCCGCCCGGCCCCCAGGCCCGCTCGCTGGTATATTCGTCCAGAAATTCGCGCAGCCCGCGAATGGCGCGCACATGCTGCGCCTTCACATAGATGAACATCGGCCGCGACGCCGGATAGTCAAAATTGGCAATCGTCTCAAAGGTCGCGGGATGCCCGTCGATCGGCACATCGCGCAGCGTGTCGAGGTTCGCCTCCAGAAAGCTGAAACCAAACACGCCCACCGCATTGGGATTGCGCCCCACCTTCTGCACGATCAGATTGTCATTCTCCCCGCCTTCCACAAAATGCCCGTCCTCGCGCACCTTCTGGCAAATGGTCTTGAACCGTTCCTCGTCGGTCTTTTCCAGCGCCGTCATCGCCGCATCACTCCTGCAGCCGGCCACCATATATAATTCGTTGAAACTGTCCCGCGTGCCCGATGTCGGCGGCGGCCCCAGCACTTCGATCCGCACGCGCGGCAGCGCCGGGTTCACGTCAGACCAATAGGTCGCCGTCTGCTTCCTGCCAAAGGGTTCCGCCGCCAGCGCCGCATAGACGTCGCGCAGCCGCAGGCTCAGCGGCTGCGCGGCCTTGCCCTGCGCCAGCACCAGGCCATCCACGCCCACCTTGATTTCCACCACATCGGTCACGCCATTCGCGGCGCATGTCTCCAGCTCGCCGGCTTTGATCCGCCGCGACGCATTGGCCACATCGGGAAAGCGCGATCCCAGCCCGGCGCAAAACAGCTTGATGCCACCCCCGGTCCCGGTCGATTCCACGATCGGCGCGGTAAATTCGGTATAGTTGCGGCTGAAATTCTCCGACACCGCCGTCGTGAACGGAAAAACGGTGGAGGAGCCCACCACCCGAATCTGCGTCCGCCCGTCCGAACAGGCAGCCGCCATCAGCCCAAGCCCCAGCAGCAATGCTCCCGCACTGGCAAGCCGCCTGACACGCGGCGCAATCCGGCGAACGGCAATCTTCAACAGCTTTTCCCCATTGTCACCGGAATCTGTCACCGGAATCTGTCACCGGAATCGGGCATCCGCTTATGCCCCAAACGCCCTGTATGGCGCTCTGGTTGGCCTTTTGTTACGCCTGTGTTTCACTTTTATGACGCTGGTCGCCCACCAGCCCCAGCGGCGACGGCACCACCGGCAGCAGAAAGGCAATCGTCGTCCCCACGCCCTGCCGGCTGCTGATCTCCAGCCGCCCCCGGTGCCGCTCCACAATATGCTTCACAATCGCCAGCCCCAGCCCGGTGCCCCCCATCGAACGCGACCGCCCGGTATCCACCCGATAGAATCGCTCCGTCAGCCGCGGCAGATGCTCCGGCGCAATCCCGTCGCCCTGATCGATAACCTGCACCCGCACCATCATGTCGCCCCGCACCTGCGCCTCCGGCCAGGCCCGCAGCACGATCGGCGTCCCGCTATGCCCATATTTCAGCGCGTTAGAGACAAGGTTATGCAAAACCTGCAAAATCTGGTCCCGGTCCCCCACCACCAGCGGCAGATCGTCCGCCAGGTCGATTATCAGCTGCCGCCCGTCCGATTCCAGCCGCATGGCCAGCGTCCGCCCCACGTCCGTCAGCAACGGCCCCAGCGCCAGCGACGATTGCGGCCGCACATATTTGTCCAGCTCGATGCGGGAGAGCGAGAGCAGATCGTCGATCAGCCGGCTCATCCGCGCCGCCTCGCGGCTCATGATATCCAGGAATCGCCGCCGCGCCGGCTCATCTTCCGCCGCCGGCCCCAGCAGCGTTTCGATAAAGCCCGATATATTCGCCAGCGGCGTGCGCAGCTCATGGCTGGCGTTCGCCACAAAATCCACCCGCATCCGCTCCGTCAGCCGCGCCTGGGTGATGTCATCAAAGGTCAACAGGCAGCGCTTGTCCCCCAGCGCCACCGCCCGGATGCGATAGGCGCCATCGCCCTGACCCAGCGTCGTCACCTCGCGCTCGCACGGGCTGTTGCCCGCCATCGCGGTGCGCACCGCGTCGATCACCACCGGATGCCGCACCGTCTGCCGCAGATCCAGCCCGGCAAGGCGCGCGCCAAACAAGGCTTCCGCCCCGGCATTGGTCGCCAGCACCCGCCAATTGTCGCGGATCACCAGTGCAGGATCGGCAAGCGCGGTGATGGCGATACGGTCGCCCGCATCGGCCCCGTCCGTCGGCGCGGAGCGCGGCTTCAAAGACACCGGGTCGCTTTCCTTTCCATGTTCGGGAATCGCCGCCCGGTACAGCAGGAAAATGACAGTCAGAAGAATCACCAGCCCCGGCCACAGCGGCAGGCGCAAAAATTCCGCCAGCATCAGCCCCAAATACAGGCCGATGGCCGCCAGCAGCACCGCAAACGGTCGCCCCTCGTTCATCCCCGGAAGGTGCGCACCACCGCGGCGCCCATCAGAACCACGGCGGCACCGAAGGTGCGCCCATCAAAGCCGGCGGCACCGAAGGTGCGCCCATCAGAACCACGGCGGCACCGAAGGTGCGCCCAGCAGCACCGGATGCGCCCAGGTCAGCGCCAGCCACATCGCCACCCCGCCCAGCACCGGCACCAGCCCCGGCCACAGGCTCCCCCAGGGCTGCCGCCCGCGCAGTTGCGCGCCCAGCGGCCAATAGCTTGTCTGCCGCTCATAATCCGCCCAGCCGCTCCCCGGCTGCGCCAGCTTCTTGCGGTCCTGCGCCGCCGCCCCCACCAGCGCCACAAAGCCAATGCCCGCCGCCAGCAAAACCGTCGGCAGCACGCCCGACAACAGCATATGCACCCCGGCCCACAGCCCGAACGCCCACATCATCGGATGCCGGGTAATCCGCAACACGCCGGATGCCGGGCGCGTCGAAGCCGGCACCCCCACCAGCCCGCGGTTCGCCGGCGTCAGCGATCCCACAAACAGCACCGAAGCGATCAGCATCACGGCCGACGCCAGCGGCCAGGCCCAGCCCGGTGCCACCCACAGCGGCGGCACCGGCTCCAGCCGTCCATAGGCCCACACCGTCCCGCCCAGCAGCACGATGGAAAGCAGCGAATAGCCCGCACGAAAGCCATTCTCTCCCAGCCGTGCCACCAGCATATCGCGCAGCGGCGGGCTGGCCAGCCAGATATGGCTCAAGGCAAAGCCAAGCAGCAGCAACAGGAACAGCGCCATTGTTCTTCTCCTCCAAAGGCGCTGTTTCCGTCAGGTCAGCGCCGATACCCCGGCGGCAGCTCGCCCGTCACACCGGGCCGATAGCGCCGCGCCAGCTTCATCTGCCGGCTGTCCATCGGCTGTTGCACGCCGCCGATAAACACCTGCTCCGCCTTGCTGGAAAGCTCCAGCGGATCACCGGACCATATCACAACATCGCCCCGCGCGCCGGGTGTCAGCCGGCCCATGTCGGAAAGCCCGAAAATATCCGCCGGCACCTTGCTGATGGCGGCAAATGCCTGATCCCAGCTCAGCCCCACGGCACCGGGCAGTCTCGCCTGCGCCACCATATTGCCCGCATATTGCGGCAACAGGCGCGGCTGGAAGCTGCCGTCCAGGTCCGGCGTGCCCAGCGCCACCGTCACGCCCGCCGCCACCATGCGGCCCACGTTGGACAAGGTCGCCCCCAGCATTTCAAAGCGCCCCGGCAGATTATCCATGCCCAGCGTGATCACCGGCACCGCCGCGCCGGCGATTTCATCGGCCACCAGCCAGCCTTCATTGGCCGACACCAGCACCAGCCGAAGGCCGGGATACATGGATTTCAGCTTCAGCACCTGGCGGATGTCCGATGCGCGATCCACCCGCACCAGCAGCGGCTGGACAGACCGCAGCACCAGCGTCAGCGCCTCCGCATCCTCCCGCGTCAGCCGCAGATCACGGCTCTGGTCCCGCGTGGCGCCGCCATGCCCGGCCTGCAACCGCCGCGCTTCCTCCAGCCCGTTGGTCAGCTCGATCCAGGCGGCAGAGCGCGACCCGCCGGCGCGCGTCGCCCCATCCTCGCCATAGACGACATATTGGAACGCCCGCCCGCGAATGGGCGTATGCACCCCGTCCGCCAGCGAGATGATCGAACCCTGCCCGTTATAAACGGTGCGGCTGGACATGGCGCCCACGATGGCCGACGTCACACCATCCACCCGCGACACCGCAACCGCCGTATCCGCCGGGTTCAGCGCCACTTCCACCGACAGCGCCGCAGAGGCGGGCGAACTGCCCGCCCGCGTGTCGTTGGCATTATCCTCGCCGGCAACCTCGCCAATGCCGATCTGCGACAGGCCCGCCACAATGCCGGGCGTCACCCATTTGTTGCGCGCATCCACCTGTCGGTATCCGGCCGGCACGGCAGACGAAGGCGGCAACAGCCGCTCGACCTCGCCATTCTTCATCAGAACGATGGCGGAATCGACCGGCGCGCCGGCATTGGTCACCACCCGGCCACCAATGATCGCCACCCGCTCCTGCGCGGCTGCGGGAACGGTCAGCGCCATCCCCGCAAAAAGGGCGGAAAGGAGAAAAGATTTCATCATTTGCGGTCTCCCTCACCCGGCTGGCCCAGTTCAAAGTCACTCACCGGCCGCCGTGCCGGGTCGGCCGTGTCATAAACCAGCGCCCCGTCAATCCACACCTTCTCCGGCCGCGAATAGACCGAGAGCGGATTGCCGTTCCACAGCACCACATCCGCCTGCTTGCCCGGCTCCAGCGAGCCAACCTTGTCGGCAATCCCCAGCGCCTTCGCCGGATTGATGCCCACCCAGGTCCAGGCTTCCTCATCCCTGATGGCGACCCCCATGCGCCGGCCATTGGCCAGCGCCTTGGCCGTCTCCTGATTCAGCCGCTGAATGCCATGCGCATCGTCCGAATGGGTGATGGCGCAACCGCCGGCCGCATGGAAATAGGGGAGATTCTCCTGAATCCCGTCATAGCTTTCCATCTTGAAGCCCCACCAGTCCGCCCACATGGCGGCACAGATGCCTTCCTTCGCCAGGAAATCCGCAATCTTATAAGCCTCCACCGCATGGTGGAAGGCCGTCACCTTATAGCCAAATTCCTTGGACATGGCGACGATATTCACCATTTCATCGGCGCGATAGCAGTGGTTCTGCACCAATATCCTGCCATCCAGCACCCCCACCAGCGTTTCCATCGCCAGATCGCGCTTGTTGCCGGGCTTCCCCATGCCGGCCTTATAGGCCTGTGCATTGGCCCAGGTCTGGCGCATCACCGCCACATTGCCCATCCGGCTGCCCGGCATCTGATTGCGGCTGCCATACACCCGCTTCGGATTCTCCCCGCAGGCCATTTTCAGGCTCCAGGGCGCGCCCGGCATCACCATATCCTGCGCGGTGCGACCCCACACATTTTTCAGCGTCACCCCCCGCCCGCCAAACAGGTTGGCAGAGCCGGGCAGCACATGCAGCACCGTCGTCCCGCCGGCCAGCGCGCGGGTAAAGCCGGGGTCCTGCGGCCACACCGCATGCACCGCCCACACTTCCGGCCGCACCGGCCCGGTCACTTCATTGCCATCCTGATGCGCGCGCACCGACGGCGTCGGATAATTGCCCAGATGGCTGTGAATATCGATGATGCCCGGCGTCACGAAACGCCCGCCGCCATCGATCACCGTCGCCCCGGCCTCGCTGACGCCCGCGCCGATGGCCGCAACCTTGCCGCCCTCGAACCGCACCGCGCCATTGTCCACCCTGCCGCCCTTGCCATCAAAGATGGTGACGTTGCGGATCACCGTCGCCACCCCCGGCAACGGCTTGTAGGTAGACCCGAACACCGTCTCCGGCGAGACTTCAGACGACAGCGGCGCCACAGGCGCCACCGCCACCGGCGTCGATGTCGTCGCACACCCCGCCAACAAACCCGCCGCCAGCAGCAGCGTCGGCTTTACCATTCTCCGCATCATACCCCCTTGCTTTCAATGGCCTCTGCATCCTTCAGCGAATCCAGATGCATCAGTTTCTTCACCAGCGGGCTGACAATCACCACCACCACGCCGGCCGCGATCGCAACCCAGCCCACCGTCATATATACATCCAGCACCACGCCCTTGCCCACGGCCTCGCCTTCCAGCGCATGGCCACCCGTGGCGCTGGCGATCAGCCCGGCCGCAAAATTGCCGGCGGCCGATGCAAAAAACCAGGTCCCCATGATCAGGCTCGCCATATGCGCCGGCGCCAGCCGGTTCATCGCCGACAGCCCCACCGGCGACAGGCAAAGCTCGCCCATCGTGTGAAACAGATAGATCAGGATGATGAACATCAGCGGCGTCAGCCCGTCCCCGGCAGACCCCCACACCAGCACCAGAAAGCCGAAGCCCAGCAGCACCATGGCGATGCCAAATTTCGCCGGCGCCGAAGGCTCCATCCCCCTGCGCCCCAGCTTCGTCCACATCCAGGCAAAAACCGGCCCCAGCGTCATGATGAAAAAGGGGTTCACCGACTGAAAGACAGAGGCCGGAATCGTCCCCCGATCCACATGCCGGTCCGCAAACAGATTGAGCGAAGACCCCCCCTGCTCAAACAGCGCCCAGAACAGGATCGATCCCAATATCAGGAACATCGCCGCAAAAATCCGGTCCCGATCCTGCGCCGGCAGCTTCACCACCGCCACATACAGCACATAAGCCACCAGAATCGCCCCGGAAATCCCCAGCAGCGAACCCACCAGCGACTGGTGCTGGATCATCCACCAGCAAATCCCCACCGCCACGATGCCACTGGCATACAGCCACCACTCCAGCGGCACGCCCGCAATCCGCCGCTTCAGCGCCGCCGCATCCGGTGCCTCGCCCCGGCCCTCCAGCCAGGGCCTGCCGATCACAAACATGATCAGCCCCAGCAGCATGCCCACGCCGGCCGCACCAAAGCCATAGGCCCAGCCATAGGTTTCCCCCAGCCAGCCCGCCGCCAGCGTCCCCAGGAAAGCCCCCAGATTGATGCCGACATAGAAGATCGTATAGGCCCCATCCCGCCGCACATCGGTGCGCGGATATAATTTCCCCACAATCACCGAGATATTGGCCTTCAGAAATCCCGATCCCACGATGATGAACGCCAGCGCCAGCCAGAAGACATTGATGGCCGGATCCGCCTGCCCCCCGCCACTGCCCTCAACCGCCATCAGGAAATGCCCGAAGGTCAGCAGCACCGCGCCATAGAGCACCGCCTTGCGCTGCCCCAGCCACCGATCCGCCAGATAGCCGCCGATCACCGGCGCAATATACACCAGCGCCGTATAGGCCCCATAGATGATGCTCGCCACCCCATCCGAAAACAGCCAGTGCTTGGTCAGATAGAAGATCAGCAGCGCCCGCATCCCATAATAGGAAAAGCGCTCCCACATCTCCGCAAAGAACAGCACGAAAAGCCCGCGCGGATGCCCCAGCCAGGTCGGTCGATCCGCGCTGCCGCCGTGCAAATGAGTGGATGCCATGCAATAATCCCTGATCAGCGGCCCGGTCTCGCGCCAGGCCCATTCATTGCACCTTTGTTGCGGTCCACCGCCCGCCTTGCAAGCCCAAATACGCCGAGCCGTGCCGGCGACAGCCACCCCCCCTCCCAAATATCACATTGCCCCGCCCTTCCTCCCCGTGCCAACAAGGCCGGGCCAACAAGGCCCGCGAAACCCCTATCCGGAAAGCATCCCATGCAGCGCTTCGAAGGCACAGACGCCTATGTCGCCACCGACGATCTGAAAATCGCCGTCAACGCCGCCGCCACGCTGCGTCGGCCGCTGCTGGTGAAGGGCGAGCCCGG
>DITZ01000001.1:2186-5136 GCA_002422985.1 Sphingomonadales bacterium UBA6171 | reverse complement strand
GCCAGTTCGGACCCCCCTGATGGGCTCGTGGAAGTCGCGCCCGGCCCGGCCGTTGGAGAGGGGGCGGCCGGGCACCGTGCACAGGAGAGCGATATGGACAGGCGGGAAGCCGCCGCGCTGGCGGCGATAGCGGATGCCAGCGTGCCGCTGTTGACAGGAAACGATCCCGGCTGGGCGGTTCGGCCATCACGCTGCCCGCCGCCGTCGCCACTGCTGGCAGCGGCCATGCGGGTGCAGACATGCGCGGCGGATTTTCGGGCGCAGGCCGTGGCGCAGCGGGATTTTTGGGCAGCGGACATGGCGGCGGCTGAACAGGCCCGCCGCGATGTGCAGGCGCGATTGATTGCGGCCGAGCGGCGCGTGGATGCGCTGGAGCAGCTGCTGGCTGTGATGGAGGATGGACATGGGTGATTTGGTTTCGATCCCGCTGAACCAGCTGGCGCTGGCGGCGGATAATGTGCGGCGGCACGGCAAGGCCGATATAGAGCAGCTGGCGGCCGATATCAAGGCGCATGGCCTGCTGCAAAATCTGGTGGTGCAGCCCGGCACAAGCGCCGCCGCCCGCTTTGAAGTGGTGGCTGGCGGTCGCCGGCTGCACGCGCTGCAGCTGCTGGCACGGCGCAAGGATATGGCGAAGGATGAGCCGATCCCGTGCCGGGTGCTGCCGGAAGGCCGCGCCGGGCTGGAGGCCAGCGTTGCCGAGAATTTCCAGCGCATCAGCCAGAATGCGGGCGAAGAGGCGGAGAATTTCGCGCGGTTGCAGGCGGCCGGGATGGATGACGTTGATATCTCCATCCGCTTTGGCGTGACGCATCGGCATGTGCAGCAGCGTCTGGCGCTGGCTAAGCTGGCCGCGCCCGTGCTGGACGCGCTGAAGGCTGGCGATATTACGCTGGACGCGGCGCGGGCCTTTGCCAGCGTGCCGGATCCCGCGCGCCAGGCTGAACTTTACCACGAAAAACGCGGCGACCGCTGGTTTATGAACAGCGTGGATGCCATCCGCCGCGCGATGCAGAAGACCGGATTGGCCAGCGACACTGATGTGGCGCGCTTTGTTGGGCTGGCTGCCTATCGCGCGGCCGGCGGAACGGTGGTGGAGGATCTGTTCAGCGACGAATCCGATGTGCTGCTGACGGACAAAGCGCTGTTGCTGGCACTGGCGCGCGAGAAATTGCAGAATTTTGCCGATGGGCGGGGCGCTCTGACCGGGTGGGGGCGGGTGTTGGTGGCGCTGGATTGGCAGGACATGCGCGAGCAGACGGAGGAGATGGTGGAGTATGCCTGGGATCAGGATCTGCCGCCGGATGTGAAAGCCGGGCTGGTGACGATCGCGATGTTGGATCGCGATGGCGCGCCGGAAATGCTGGATTTGTGCTGGCTGCTGGATTCATCGACGGCTGTAGTGGCGGATGGAGAAGTGGCGGCAGATGTGCGCGAGGTGGTAGCCGATGATGAGCCGGCCGCCTTGCCAGTGCCCGCGCCGGAAGAAGGGGGCTTGCCGCTTGTGCTGGCGCAGGCGCTGGCCATGCGGCGGCGGGATGCGCTGGCGCTGGAGATCGGCGCGCACACTTCGGAATCTTTGGGGCTGTTCTGGCTGGTTGAACTGGTGGTGCCGCTCGGAGGCGGCAGACTTTACCGCCAGCCGGTGGAGGGGCTGGCGGTGGGCCTGTCGCAATTGCATGAGCCGATGCGTGCTGATTGGGATGACTGGTTGTCGCGGGCCTTGGCGGCGCAGCGCGGCAGGCCGGATGATCGCTGGCGGCATCTGGAGGGGCCTGTTGATCGGTTTATGGCCTGGCTGGACTTGTCGGACGGTGAGCGGGCACAGTGGGTTGGTCTGGCCGCCGGATGGCTGCTGCGGGCTGCCCCGGCCTGTAAGCTGCACGAGTTTTTGGCCGCGCAGATGGATTTTGCCGAAGTCCCCGCCGCGCTGTGGCGGCCGACCGTGGAGAATTATTTCGGCAAGGCCGGAAAGGCGCGTTGTTTGGAGATGCTGCGCGAATGCCTTCACGGCGCGCGCGATGTGGCCAACTGGGCGGGCTGGAAAAAGGCGAAGTTGGCGGATGCCTGCGCCGCGCTGGCGGTGGGCGATGTGGTGCCGCTGGGCCTGCTCCCCGCTGATTGGACCGTGCTGGCCGATGCCGGGCGCCTGTGGCAGCCGCCGGAAATGCGGTTCCGCTGGGCGGTCGAACGGGCCGCGCCTTTGGAATTACCGGAACTGGCAGCGGATGGCGCGCCGCTGGCGGATGCGGCGGAATGAGCGGCGCGGCTGATGCGGCTTTGCTGTCCGCCGTGGCGGCGGCAGATTTGGCGCTGCGGGAGGTGATCAGGCAGGCCGTGGCAGCGCGAATGGCGGGCGACCTGCTGGCCTTCGATCTATTGCAGGCGGCGGCAAAAGAGGCCGCCGTGGAATGGCAGGCGGCGGCGCGGCTGCTGGCTGATGCACAAGCAGAGGGGGTGTTGTGATGGCGGGCAGCGTGAACAAGGTGATGCTGATCGGCCATCTGGGCGCTGATCCTGAAATCCGCAGCTTTGCCAATGGCGGCAAGGTGGCGAATTTGCGGCTCGCCACGGCTGAAAGCTGGATCGACAAGGCCAGCGGCGAACGGCGCGAGCGGACCGAATGGCATAGCGTGACCGTGCAGGGTGATGGCCTGGTGCGGGTGGTGGAAACCTACTGCAAGAAGGGCAGCAAGCTGTATGTGGAAGGCCATCTGCAGACCCGCAAATGGCAGGACCGCGACGGCCATGACCGTTACTCCACCGAAGTGGTGGTGGGTGTGCGCGGCCAGATCGTGCTGTTGACGCCGCAGGACAAGGGCGGTGGGCGGACGGCGGATGCCCGCCAGCCGCCGCCATCGGATTATGCGCGGGCGGCGGGGCCTGCGCCTGGCGATGATCTGGCCGATGACGTTCCGTTTTAAACGCTGACGGCCGGATTTCCGGCGCC
>DITZ01000001.1:1666-2176 GCA_002422985.1 Sphingomonadales bacterium UBA6171 | reverse complement strand
TTCTCGCCAGAGATGGTGCACTACGAAGGCTATGGCGGCGGCAATGACTGGATGAAAGACGCCAAGGCCGGCAGCGCCGAACTGGCGCGGCGGTGCAACGCGCTGCTGGCGAAGATGGGTGGCGGGGCGTGATGGCTAATGACAATTTGCCGTCGCCGCGGTCCGGCGAGATAATGGTGGAGGTAAATGGGCGGGCATATGATTGCCAGCCAAATCAACTGCGCTGTGATGAAGCAGATAGCTGTATCGGCGTGCATATGGGGGACGACGCAGAAGCCGGGCGGCTGGGCGTCGTGATATTCATTCAGGCGGGCCGCGATGGTCTGCGCGGATGGCTTCCGGCGCGCGTGGCCAGGGCGCTGGCGAGTGACTTACTGACATATGCGGCCTTGGTTGAGGCGAGCGCGTGCCCATCGGACCGCGTGCAATGAACCGCACCAGTCCATTCGGCCGCCGGGCGCGGGATTATTATCCCACGATTGATCCGCGCGCGGTGGCGGTTTTGCTGCC
>DITZ01000001.1:0-1527 GCA_002422985.1 Sphingomonadales bacterium UBA6171 | reverse complement strand
GCCGCGCCGCTGATGCGGCAGTGCGAACGCATCGTGAGCGTGGGCCGGCTGTGCTGGTTTCCGCAGGTGGTGATGCGCGGCGGGCAGGCGGTAGCCATGCCGGTGCGTGGCACGAAGGATTACTGCTGGTATAGCTTCCGCGCCGGCCCGCAGGTTGACCGCACGCTGTTTTTCGGGCGGGCGGTATGATCGCCGCGCTCATCGCCGCGCCTTGTGTGCATCCGCGGCTGTTTTTCTGGGTGCTGGCGGCGTTTCCCGCCGGTGTTTTCGGCGGTGATGCCTGCGCGCTGTGTGGCGCCGGGCAGCCGCCCTTTGATCGCGGGGCTGCCGTGCCGGTGCCGGGTGGGTGGCGTGCTGTTCCGGTGCAGGATGGTTCGGTATGAGCACAGATTCGCCATTGCTGGTGGCGGCGCTGCGCTATGCGACCTGGGGGTGGCCGGTGTTTCCGTGCAGCCCGGCCACAAAAGCGCCGCTGGTAAAATCCGGGCTGAAGGCGGCATCGCTTGATGCGGCGCAGCTGCGCCGGTGGTGGAGGCAGTGGCCGGATGCCATGATCGGGCTACCGCTGGGCGGTGAATCCGGCCTGTTTGCGCTGGATTTTGATCCGCGCGAAGATGTGGATGCCATCACCGGCGAAATCTCCAGCTTTACCTATGCCGACCTCAAGGCGGAGACGGAGGCGATGATCGGCGGGCCGCTGCCCACCACCATCGCCAGCCGCACGCCATCGGGCGGCTATCATATTTTCTATGCCCAGCCCGCCGATGCGGCGGATGCCATCCGCAACCGCGGGAACCTGCCGGCGCATGTGGATGTGCGCGGGCAGGGTGGATATGTGATCGCGCCGCCATCGGTGCGCGCCGATGGCGTGGCCTATCGCTGGGTGGCGGGGCTGTCGCCGGATGACCTGGCGCCAACGGCTGCGCCGGACGCGCTGGTGCATCTGCTGCGCGCATCAAAGGCCACCGCCGCTGGCAAGGGTGATACTGGGAAGGCATCGCGGACGGCGGGCGACCGGGTGCCGGATGCCGGCGAAGCCGTGCGCAAATATGCGCTGGCCGCGATGGATATGGAGTTGACGGCGCTTTCCCGCTGCGGGCAGGGCGGGCGCAACAGTGCGCTGAACGTGGCAGCCGTGAAGCTGGGCGGGCTGGTGGCGGCGGGTGCGTTGCGCGAAACCGTGGTGCGCGCCGGGCTGCTGGAATCCGCGCGCGATTGCGGCCTGCTGGCCGACGATGGCGAGGGCGCGTGCCTGGCCACCATCGAAAGCGGGATACGCAAAGGCCGGGAAAGCCCGCGCGATCTGGGCGACATAGAGCGACAGGCGGCCGATCGGGCTGCCCGGCGGGAGGGTTATGGCCCGTCGCGCGCAGCGCGGGCAGGCCGGGCGGCGCTTGCGCCGACTGCATCCTCCCGCGCGGCTGCCGGAGACGATGCGGGCGGCGATGCGGCTGTTGCCGCCGCCTCGCCTGCGCCCCCGCACCCCCCTGCCTTCGGCGAGGATTTCCTAACCTCCCATCAGGGAGG
>DITZ01000049.1 GCA_002422985.1 Sphingomonadales bacterium UBA6171 | reverse complement strand
ATCATCGAAACCCAGCTCGGCTTTGTGGACATCGCCGGCCTGGTGCGCGGCGCATCGAAGGGCGAGGGGCTGGGCAACCAGTTTCTGGCCAACATCCGCGAAGTGGATGCCATCGTGCATGTGCTGCGCTGCTTCGAGGATGATGACATCACCCATGTGGAAGGCCGGATCGATCCGGTGGCAGACGCCGAAACGGTCGAAACCGAGCTGATGCTGGCCGACCTTGAAAGCCTGGAGCGGCGGGTGCCGACCCTGCAGAAAAAGGGGCAGGGCGGCGACAAGGAAGCGAAAACCGCCGCCGCCGTGCTGCAAAAGGCGCTGGAGCTGCTGCGCGAGGGCAAGCCCGCCCGGCTGACGCAGGCCAGCGATCCCGATGAGGCCCGGCATCTGGCGCAGGCGCAACTGCTCACCGGCAAGCCCGTGCTTTATGTCTGCAATGTGGAGGAAGGCGCGGCCGCCACCGGCAACGCTTTCTCCGCCGCCGTGGCCGACATGGCCGCCAGGGCCGGCGCCGGTGCCGTGGTGATCTCGGCGGCCATCGAAGCCGAAATCGCCGGCATGCCGCAGGACGATCGCGGCGATTATCTGGAAGCGCTGGGGCTGGCGGAAACCGGCCTCGCCCGCATCATCCGCGCCGGCTATGAGCTGTTGCACCTCATCACCTTCTTCACCGCCGGGCCGAAAGAAGCCCGCGCCTGGACCATCGAAAAGGGGGCAACCGCCCCGAACGCTGCCGGCGTCATCCACAGCGATTTCGAAAAGGGCTTCATCCGCGCCGAAACCATCGCCTATGCCGATTTCGTGGCGCTGGGCGGCGAGGCCAGGGCGCGCGAAGCCGGGAAGCTGCGCGCCGAAGGCAAGGCCTATATCGTGCATGACGGCGATGTGATGCACTTCCTGCACAGTTGAATTCCCGCCCCTGCCGGGGGCGGGGAAGCATGACGTGGTGGAGGGGTGTCGCCGCGGCTCCTTCACAGGCAAGCCGCTTCCCCGCATGCACCCGCCGCGCTATCCTTGCGCCCATGGGGGCGACCGAACGGGCATTGGCGCTGAAAAGCGATCTGGAGGCGTCGCTGTTGCGCCTTTCCATTGCGGCCACCGTGGTGATTGCCGCCATGGGCGTGGGGTTCGGTCTGCTCTCCGGCTCGCTTGCCATCCTGTTCGATGGCCTGTTCTCGCTGGTGGATGCCGGCATCACCTGGCTGATGCTGGTGGTGGCCCGGCTGGTGGCGCAGGAAAGCGATCAAAAATTCCAATATGGCTATTGGCATCTGGAACCGCTGGTTGTGGCGCTGAAGGCCGGCGTGCTGATGACGCTGGTGGTGTTCGGCTTTCTGGGCGCCGTGCAAAGCCTGCGCACCGGCGGACACACGCCCGCGCTTGGCCCCGCCATCCTCTATGCGGTGATGGTTGCCGCCCTGTGCTTTGGCACCTGGTTCTGGATGTGGCGGCAGAATCAGCGCATCGAATCGGCGCTGGTGGCACTCGACATGAAGGCCTGGGCGATGTCCGCGATGATCACGGCCGCGTTGCTCCTTGCCTTTCTGCTGGCCCGCGGGATGAACGGCACGACGTTTCAGCCCTATGTCCCGCTGGTCGATCCGGCGGTGCTGGCCGTCCTGTCGCTCGCCATTCTGCCCGTGCCCTGGACGGATGCGCGCATCGCCTTCCGCGACATTTTCGGCATGGTGCCGGCGGCGCTGCATGCCCATGTGCATGCCGTGATGGACGATTTCATCGCCCGCCATGGCTTCACCCGCTATGAATCCTATGTTTCCCGCACCGGACGCGCCCGTTTCATCGAAATATCCGTGCTGGCGCCGACCGACTACCCCGCCCATTCGATCGGCTGGTTCGATGACCTGCG
This sequence comes from Sphingomonadales bacterium UBA6171, assembly GCA_002422985.1. Taxonomy (GTDB): domain Bacteria; phylum Pseudomonadota; class Alphaproteobacteria; order Sphingomonadales; family Sphingomonadaceae; genus Sandaracinobacteroides. Next base: position 5,448 of record DITZ01000049.1, on the reverse strand, counting down.
CGCCGAAATCGGCGACGCCATCGGGGAGCAGGGACCAGACCGCTGGCTCACCATCATCTTCACCTCAGACCCTTCGCAGCTGTAGCAGCGTCGTTCCGGGGGCTTTCTTTGCCGCATTGCAGCGGCTAAGCCCGCGACGGTGAAACCGCAAAGCTTTCAAGACCTCATCCTCACGCTCCATGCCTATTGGGGGGAACAGGGATGTGCCATTCTGCAGCCCTATGACATGGAGATGGGTGCCGGCACCTTCCATCCGGCCACCACCCTGCGTGCGCTGGGGCCAAAGCCATGGAAGGCCGCCTATGTGCAGCCCAGCCGCCGTCCGTCCGACGGCCGCTATGGCGAGAATCCGAACCGGTTGCAGCATTATTACCAATATCAGCTGATCCTGAAGCCGGCACCGGCCGACATTCTCGATCTGTATATCGGCTCGCTGAAGGCCATCGGCCTTGATCCGGCGGTGAACGACATCCGTTTTGTGGAGGATGATTGGGAAAGCCCCACGTTGGGTGCCTGGGGTCTGGGCTGGGAGATATGGTGCAACGGCATGGAGGTGACACAATTCACCTATTTCCAGCAGGTTGGCGGCCATGATTGCAATCCCGTAGCGGGCGAAATCACCTATGGGCTGGAACGGCTGGCCATGTATATCTTCGGCATCGAAAATGTGTATGACCTGCCGTTCAACCGCGATGGCCTGACCTATGGCGATGTGTTCCTGGAAAATGAGCGGCAATTTTCCGCCTATAATTTCGTACATGCCGACACCGGGGCGCTGTTCGACGGGTTCCGCAAATCGGCGGCTGAATGCCGCGCGCTGGTGGATGCCGGCCTGCCGCTGCCGGCCTATGATCAGGCGATCAAGGCCAGCCACCAGTTCAACCTGCTGAATGCGCGCGGGGTGATTTCGGTCGCCGAACGCCAGGCCTATATCGGCCGCGTCCGCGATCTGGTGAAGGCGGTGGCTGACTTGCAGGTCGCCAGGGAAAGTGCTGAAGCCTCTGAGTCCGGCGGGGAAAGTCTCTCGCCGGCGGCGGGCGGCGAAAGCGGTGCCGCCCATGCCTGATTTCCTCCTCGAACTCTTTTCCGAAGAAATCCCCGCCCGTATGCAGGCCGCCGCTGCCAGCCAGCTGGCCGAGCGTTTCACCGCGCTGCTGGCCGACAGCGGGCTTGCGGCGGACAGTGTCGAAATCTTCGTCACCCCGCGCCGTCTGGCGATTCTGGCGCGCGGGCTGCCGGCTGCCAGCGCCCCCATCAGCGAGGAGCGGCGCGGGCCGCGCGCCGATGCGCCGGAACAGGCCGTCGCCGGCTTCCTGAAATCCACCGGCCTGTCGCGCGACCAGCTGGAGGAGCGGGAGACGGACAAGGGCAGATTCCTGTTCGCCATCCTCGCCAGCGACGGCCAGCCGACGGAAAGCCTGCTGGCCGCCAAACTCCCGGCGCTGGTGGATGGCTTCCAATGGCCGAAATCCATGCGCTGGCTGGACACGCCGTTCCGCTGGGTGCGGCCATTGCGCGGTATCGTCGCGCTGCTGGATCGCTCCGTGGTGGAATTTGCCGTGCAGGGCGTGGCATCGGGCCGCGAAACGCGCGGGCACCGCTTCATGGGCGACAATGAACCCATCGCCATCGACAGCGCGCAAAGCTGGGCGAGCCAGTTGCTGGGCGCCTTTGTGCGGGTGGACGCGGCCGAACGCCGCGCCATCATCCGCGAACGCGCGCAGAAAGCCGCGGCGGCCGCCGGCCTGTCGCTGGTGGAGGATGCCGCGCTGGAGGCCGAAAACGCCGGGCTGACCGAATGGCCGGTGCCGCTGCTGGGGCGTTTTGACCCCGCCTTTCTGGAAGTGCCGCCGGAAATCATCCAGCTCACCATGAAGGTGAACCAGAAATATTTTGCGGTGGCCAATGCCGACGACACGCTTGCCCCCGCCTTCATCTGCACCGCCAATCTCGAAACCCCGGACCATGGCCAATGCATCATCGCCGGCAATGAGCGCGTGCTCTCCGCCCGCCTGTCTGATGCCCGCTTCTTCTGGCAGCAGGACCGGAAGAAGACGCTGGAGCAGCATGCCGAGGGCCTGCGACATATCCTTTTTCACGAGAAACTGGGCACCATGGCCGAAAAGGTGGAGCGGGTCGCCAAACTCGCCCGCTGGCTGGTGGAACGCTATCCGGAGCAATTCCCCGGCGCGACGCCCGACACGGCGGAACGCGCCGCCAGATTGGCCAAGGCCGATCTCACCACCGGCACAGTGGGCGAATTTCCGGAACTGCAAGGGGTGATCGGCGGCTATCTGGCCGAGGCGCAGGGCGAGATGCCGGGCGTCGTGTCAGCGCTGAAGCAACAGTATCTGCCGCTGGTGCAGGGCTGTGTGCCGGTGGCAGTGGCACTGGCGGACCGGCTGGATACTCTCGTCCAATTCTTCGGTATCGGGGAAATGCCGACCGGATCACGCGATCCCTTCGCTTTGCGGCGGGCGACGCTCAGCATCATCGCAGTCATCGTCAACAATGGGTATCGTTTTTCTTTTGGTGACTTGGTCGCAGCTGCCGTTCAGGTGGCTGGCGGAACTTCTGGCTATGGTTACTCTATGCCAAACGGCGATGGATTCTCGAATATAAATTGGTTCCTTGCTGAACGCCTGAAAGTCCAGCAACGCGAGGCCGGCATCCGGCCGGATGTGATCGACGCCGTGTTCGCGCTTGGCAATGAGGATGACATTGTGCGCCTGCTGGCCCGTGTGCAGGCCGTGCAGGCCTTCCTTGAAACCGACGACGGCGCCAATCTGCTCGCCGGCTACAAGCGCGCCGCCAATATCCTGCGGGCAGAGGAGAAGAAGGACGGGCGGACCTACGCGCTCGATTCCGGCACCATTGGAAGCGATTATGGCGGGGAGACGGAGAAGATACTCGCGCGCCTGTTTGCGCGCACGGATGGGGCACGCGGCATATTGCTGTTCGATGAAGCAGATGCGCTGCTCGGGAAGGAAGATTTCGCCGGGGTCATGGCCCTGCTCGCGCAATTGCGCGGGCCGGTCGATCGCTTTTTCAACGAAGTGACCGTGAATGATCCGGACCCGCAGGTGCGGGCACGGCGGCTGGCGCTGCTCGCCGCTGTGCGCAGCGCCATGCACTTGGTTGCAGACTTTTCGAAAATCCAGGAGACATCCGATGCCTGACCGTCTTGTCGTGCCTTTTGGTGGAACTGCCGCCGAAGCCCATCGGCTGGGGAAACAGCATCTGGGCGGCAAAGGCGCCAATCTGTGCGAAATGGCCGCGATCGGTCTGCCGGTGCCCCCCGGCTTCGTCATCCCCACGCCGCTGTGCGCGCAATATTATGACGCCGGCGGCCAGTTGCCCGCCGCATTGCGGGAGGCGCTCGCCGCCGGCCTTGGCCATATCGAGCAGACGGTGGGCGCGGGCTTTGGCAGCGCCGCCAATCCGCTGCTCGTCTCCGTCCGCTCCGGCGCCCGCGTTTCCATGCCGGGCATGATGGATACGGTGCTCAATCTTGGCCTGAACGCGCAAACGGTAGAGGGGCTTGCAGCCCGTTCCGCCAACCCGCGCTTTGCGTGGGACAGCTATCGCCGCTTCATCCAGATGTATGCCGATGTGGTGCTGGGCCTCGACCATTATCTGTTCGAAGACGCGCTGGAGCTGCTGAAGGATGATCGCGGCGTCAGCCTGGATACGGAATTGGCGGCCGACGATCTGAAGGGGCTGGTGGACAGTTACCTCGCCATCGTCGCCTCCAGGACCGGCAAGCCCTTCCCGCAAGACCCGATCGCACAGCTGGAAGGCGCGGTTGCCGCCGTGTTCGGCAGCTGGCGCAGCGAGCGGGCCGCCGTCTATCGCCGGCTGAACGACATTCCCGAAAGCTGGGGCACCGCCGTTACCGTGCAGGCGATGATCTTTGGCAATATGGGCGACACCTCGGCCACGGGCGTTGCCTTCACCCGCGATCCGGCCACCGGCAGCGCGGCGATCTATGGCGAATATCTCATCAACGCGCAGGGCGAGGATGTGGTCGCGGGCATCCGCACGCCGCACTATCTGACGCTCTCGGCCCGTGAAGCCGCCAATGCGCGCGGGCTTTCGATGGAAGAGGCAATGCCGGTGGTGTTCGCCGAACTCGCCCGCATGTTCGAAACGCTGGAACGCCATTACCGCGACATGCAGGACATCGAATTCACCGTGCAGGAGGGGCGGTTGTGGATGCTGCAAACCCGCTCCGGCAAGCGCACGGCCAAAGCGGCGCTGAAAATCGCGACGGACATGGTGGACGAAGGGCTGATAACGGAAACCGAAGCCGTGCTGCGCGTCGATCCGGCCGTGCTCGATCAACTGCTGCACCCGACGCTCGACCCGAAGGCGGAGCGCCGCGTGCTGACGGTGGGCCTCCCCGCCTCCCCCGGCGCGGCATCGGGCATCATCGTGCTGGACAGCGAGGAAGCCGAACGCCGCTCCAGCCTGGGCGAGGATGTGATCCTCGTCCGCGCTGAAACCAGCCCGGAGGATATCGCCGGGATGCACGCCGCACGCGGCATCCTCACGGCGCGCGGCGGCATGACCAGCCATGCGGCCGTGGTGGCGCGCGGCATGGGCCGCCCCTGCGTGTCGGGCGCGGGTGCCATTTCCATCGACTTGGCCAGCCGCACGCTGAAAATCGGCAAGGCCGATTATGCCGAGGGCGCCCTCATCACGCTCGATGGCTCGACCGGCGAAGTGATGGATGGCCGGGTGCCGACGGTGGAGCCGGAACTGTCCGGCGATTTCGCGCGGCTGATGGAATGGGCAGACCGTTTTCGCCGCATGAAGGTGCGCACCAACGCCGAAACGCCATCCGATTGCCGCACCGCGCGCCAGTTCGGCGCGGAGGGCATTGGCCTGGCGCGCACCGAACATATGTTCTTCGCGCCCGATCGCATCATCCACATCCGCTCCATGATTCTGGCCGAGGATACGGAAAAGCGGCAGGCGGCCCTTTCCAGGCTGTTACCCGCGCAGCGCGCGGATTTTGCCGCCATTTTCGAGATTATGGGCGGGCTTCCCGTCACCATCCGCCTGNNTGCTCGACCCGCCGCTGCATGAATTTCTGCCCACCAAAGACAGCGAATATGCCGAAGTGGCCGAAGCCGCCGGCGTGCCGATGCAGACGGTCCGCCGCCGCGTGGCGGAGCTGCATGAGCTGAACCCGATGCTGGGCCATCGCGGCTGCCGGCTGCTGATTACCTATCCGGAAATCACCGCCATGCAGGCGCGGGCGGTGTTCGAAGCCGCGCTGGCCGCCGATTCGGCCCCGCTGGTGGAAATCATGGTGCCGCTGGTGGCAACGGCGCGCGAACTGGAACTGGTGCGCGGCGTGATCGAGGCGACCGCCGAAACCGTCTTTGCCGAAGCCGGCCGCCGCATCGCCCATAGCATCGGCACGATGATCGAACTGCCGCG
>DITZ01000103.1:60639-60900 GCA_002422985.1 Sphingomonadales bacterium UBA6171 | reverse complement strand
TGGTGGGCTTCGCCGCCGAAACCGAAAATCTGGAAAGCCATGCGCAGGCGAAACTGGCCCGCAAGGGCTGTGATCTCATCGTCGCCAATGATGTTTCCGGCGGCGTGATGGGCGCAGACCGCAACCGCGTGCTGCTGGTGACAAAATCCGGTATCACCGCACTGCCGGAGGGCCCCAAAAGCGAGATCGCCCGCCGGCTGGCGGCTTATATGGCAGACAGGCTGAATGGCTGAACAGGTTGAAATAGTTAAACTCCCCCAC
>DITZ01000103.1:49889-60592 GCA_002422985.1 Sphingomonadales bacterium UBA6171 | reverse complement strand
ATCGATTGCGACTATCGCGGCGAGGTGAAGATCATCCTCGCCAATCTGGGAGACAGGCCCTTCACCATCACCCGCGGCATGCGCATCGCGCAGCTGGTGCTTGCCCCCTATGTGCGCTGCGAATGGGCCGAGGTCGTCGCGCTTGATGAAACGGCGCGCGGCGCCGGCGGCTTCGGATCAACAGGCCGGCACTGATGCTGTCCGACGCCGAGCTCGATCGCTATCAGCGCCATATCGTGCTGCGCGAAATCGGCGGCAGCGGCCAGGTCGCGCTGAAGCGGGCCAGCGTGGCGCTGGTGGGCGCCGGCGGGCTGGGCAGCCCCTGTCTGCTCTATCTGGCAGCGGCGGGCGTCGGGCGGATTACGGTCATCGACGATGATGTGGTGAGCCTTTCCAACCTCCAGCGGCAAACGCTGTTTCAGACGGGGGATGTCGGCCGGCCGAAGGTGGAGGTGGCGGTAGAACGCCTGCGGGCGCTGAACCCGCATGTGGCGGTGACGGGGCATCAGGTTCGACTGGGGGACGATGCCCGAAGCCTGCTGGCCGGGCATGATGTGGTGGCCGACGGCTGCGACAATTTCAGCACCCGCAGCCTGGTGAACCGGGCGGCGGTGGCGCTGAAAATCCCGCTGGTTTCGGCGGCGCTGGGGTCTTTCGGGGGGCAGTTGGGCAGTTTTGCGGGGCATCTGCCGGATCAGCCATGCTATGCCTGTTTTGCCGGCCTGCCGGATGATGTGCCGGGCACCAGTTGCGCCGATATCGGCGTGCTGGGCGCGGTGGCTGGCATCATCGGCGCGGCGCAGGCGCTGGATGTGCTGCGGATTATCACCGGCTTTGGCGCAAGCCGGATTGGCTGGCTGTGGCTGTATGAAGGGCTGAATCCGGCGGCGCGGTCGGTGCGGGTGAAAAAGGATGCGGCGTGCCCGGTCTGCTGCTGATCCTGTGCGAGGCGGGAACGGAACGTTTTGCCGCCGCGATCGAGGTGGCGGCGGTGACCGCAGCGCTGGACCGGCCGGTGCGGGTGCTGTTGCGCGGGCCGCTGGTGCGGGCGCTGGGGCAGCCGGTGGTGGCGAAAGCCTGTGATCTGCTGTTCGAACTGGGGGCGGATGTGGCGATCTGCCAGACGGCGATGGCCGCCAACGGGCTGAGCGCGGCGGATCTGCCGCCGGGGATCGAGGCGCATGGCATGACCGGCTTTCTGGCGGGGCGGGAAGATTGGCAACTACTGATTCTGTGATTGTTCCACATGGAACAGGAGAGGTTAGTTATTTGTAGGAAAATGTTCCACGTGGAACATTTTTACAGGTCTGCCAAAAATAGCGCGGTGCCGATACGGACATGCGTGGCGCCAAGGGTGGCGGCGATATCATAATCATCGCTCATCCCCATGCTGAGACGGGGCAGGCTGTTATCCTTCGCCAGCCTGGCCAGCAGGGCAAAATAGATGGCCGGGTCTTTATCCGCCGGGGGGATGCACATCAGGCCGCCGATGCCAAGGCCGGCGGCCCGGGCGGTGGCCAGCAGCGCCGGCAGATCAGCGGGTGCGACGCCGCCCTTTTGCGCTTCGTCCCCCAGATTGACCTGTGCGAACAGCATAAGCGTGCGGCCGGTGGCGGCCTGTGCGGCGGCGATGGCGCTGATGAGCGAGGGCCGGTCCACACTGTGGATGGCGTCGAACAGCGCCACCGCGTCGGCCGCCTTGTTGGATTGCAGCCGGCCGATGAGGTGCAGTTCGGCATCGGGATAATCGGCCTTCAGCGCCGGCCATTTGGCCTGCGCTTCCTGCACCCGGTTTTCGCCGAACCGGCGCTGGCCGGCTTCCAGCCATGGGCGAATGGTGGCTGCGCTTTGCATTTTTGAAACCGCGATGAGCGCCGGCGCGGGGTGGTTGCCGCGGGCGGCCGCTGCGGCCAGCCGGTCGCGCAGTTGCGCCAGCCTTGCAGCCGGACTGCCGCTGAGCGGCGGCAAGGGGGTGATGATGGCCTTTTTCATATAATCTGCCTTATCAGGGGAAATGCCCGGTGCCACCCGCCCAGATGCACGCAGCCTGCCCCGCCTGTGGCTGTTTTCGGATCAGCGGATGGCCGACGAGCAGCTGTTCGCCGCGCTCTGGCGGCTGCCGCGCGGCAGCGGGGTGGTGTTTCGCCATTATCGGCTGGCGGCGGACCGGCGTCTGGCGCTGCTGAAGCGGGTGCGGGCCATCGCCCTGCGCCGGGGGCTGGTGCTGCTGTTGTCTGACCCGCCAGCCGGGGTGCGGGCCGATGGCGTGCATCGGGCGGCTGGACGGCGCGGGCGGACGGCGGCCGGCCTGGTGAGTGCATCCGCCCATGATGCGCCGTCGCTGCGGCGGGCGTTCGCGCTGGGGGCGGATATTGTGTTTGTGTCGCCGCTGTTCCCCACGCGCAGCCATCCGGGCGGGCGGGTGCTGGGGCCGCTGCGATTTGGGCTGATGCGGCGCGGCGCGGCGGGGCCGGTGGTGGCGCTGGGCGGCATGGATGCGCGGCGGGGCCGGCGGCTGCGCGCGCTGGGCGCGCATGGCTATGCCGGCATCGACTGTTTTGCCGAAAGAAACGGAACAGCAAAAAGCGGAAAAGCCTGAAGATCAGGCGGCGTCAGAAGTTGACGCGGCCGCCCAGAAATACGGCGCGATCTTCCTTGTTGGGATCGAGCGGCGTGGGGTGGATCGGGGCGAGCTGGTAGCGCAGCGTGCCGCCCAGCGAGACGGAAGGTGCCACATGGAGCGCGCCCGTTGCCTCGAACGCCATGCGTTCGGTGGCGCTGTTGTTGGATTGCGGCAGCAGTGCGGAGCCGCGTTCGGCCGTGGCGCGCAGGCCCGTGCGCCAGCCCTTGCGGCCATAGCTGAGCCCCAGACCAACGCCATCGGTTTCGCTGCCGGCCGCGGTGATGGAGCGGGCGACGCCGCCGCTGACGGCCAGCCCCTTCCAGCCGACGGCCAGATCAAAGCCATAGCTTTCCGGGCCGATGGCGGCACCGGCGGATGCGGCGCGGGCCTGTTGCGCGGCGGCGACGACCGGCGCTGAAGAACGGGTGGTGACGCCGACCGCGACGTTGCGCTTGTCGCCGCCACCGGATGGCGTGAACTGGAAACCGCGTTCGAACGCGGCAAGCCGCGTCGGGCTGCGGGCGCCGGCCGCGGTGAAGCTGAAGCGCGTCATGTCGATGGCGGGCGTGGCGGGCAGCACTTCAGACGCCTGACGTCTGGCCTTGAAGCCGATGCCTTCGCCATCGGCGGTGATGACAGAGCGGGTGGAGGGTGCCGCCGTGGCGGCAAGCGGCACCAGGGCAAAAGCGGCCAGCAGGAAAGCGGCGGGTATGAAAGATGCGGGGGCGAAAGCGGCGGGGGCGCAGGGCGCAGGAAGGCGCTGGCTGTTGCCAGTCCCCCCAATCCTTGCCGGATCGGTGCGCTTATAGTGCGCGCGCGAATCGAGCATCCCATTCATACTGCTACCGTTACCGCATCCTTTTCCGGAATCCCACGGCCCGATGTGTGACAATTCCTGCGAATCCGGCTTCGGGCCATAATTTCGCCGGATTGTGGCTTTTGGCCCACAAAGCATTGCAGCTTCATGAATGTCTGCGATGTGACCGCGCGCCGGTTGTTCATGCGCGGTTCGGGCGGGGCGGTTCACGCGGGGCCGGATGTGCGGACGGTTGCGCGCTGGCCGGTGGCCCCTTATGGCCTGTGGCCAGCGGGCGGATGCTTATGCGCGACGCTCAAAGGATACGGAGACGATTGTGGCCGACGGTATGATTTCGAGGGTTTCGCGCGCATATTCGGGCGGAAAGCTGACGGGCGGAAAGCTGACGGGCGGAAAAATTGCCGCCCTGACCGCCATTGCGCTGCTGGCGAGCCTGACGGCCTGCAACAGAAAGGACCGGCCGCAGACCGCCGGGCAGGAAACGCAGATGACCACCATCGGCGTCAACAGCTATCTGTGGCGCGCCAGCCTGGAGACGATGAGCTTCATGCCGCTGGCGCAGGTGGATTCAGCCGGCGGGGTGATTATCGGGGACTGGTATCAGAACCCGCAGACGCCCAATGAGCGGGTGAAGGTGACGGTGGCCATTCTGGACGGCGCGCTGCGCGCCGATGCGGTGCAGGTGTCGGCCCAGCGCGAAGTGATGGAGAATGGCCGCTGGATGCCGGCTCCGGTGCGGGCGGGCACGGTGCAGCGGCTGGAGGAAATCATTCTGGAGCGGGCGCGCAAACAGCGTCAAGCCGTTTACGTCCCCGATTGATGCCCCGGAACTGATGACCCAGATGCAGCCCTTCGAGCCGGGCGTTGCCGACGCCCGGTGGCAGAAGACATGGGAGCGTGCGGGGACGTTTCTGGCGGACCGGCCGTCGCCATTGGGGGCGGATGCGCCGCGCACCTATGTGCTGGAAATGTTCCCCTATCCTTCGGGGCGCATCCACATGGGCCATGTGCGCAACTATAGCATGGGCGATGTGATCGCCCGCGCACGAAGGATGCAGGGCCATATGGTGCTGCATCCGATGGGCTGGGACGCCTTTGGCATGCCCGCCGAAAATGCCGCGATGGAGCGCCATGTGCATCCGGGCCAATGGACCCGGGACAATATCGCCGCCATGCGCGCGCAGCTGAAGCGGATGGGGCTGGCGATCGACTGGAGCCGGGAACTGGCGACCTGCGATCCGGCCTATTATGGCCATGAGCAGGCGATTTTTCTGGATTTCCTGAACGCGGGGCTGGTGGACCGGCGCGACGCCTGGGTGAACTGGGACCCGGTGGATAATACGGTGCTGGCCAATGAGCAGGTGATTGACGGCTGCGGCTGGCGATCCGGCGCGCCGGTGGAACGGCGCAAGCTGACACAATGGTTCCTGAAGATCACCCAATTTGCCGACGCGCTGGCGGGCGATCTGGCGACGCTGGACCAGTGGCCGGACAAGGTGCGGCTGATGCAGGAAAACTGGATCGGCAAATCGCGGGGCCTGCGCTTTACCTTTCAACTGGAGGCAGCGCCCGCCGGGGTGCCGGCGCAGTTTGATGTGTTCACCACACGGCCGGATACGCTGTTTGGTGCGAGCTTTGCCGCTGTTGCCATCGACCATCCGCTGGCGCAGGCGCTGGCGGCGGACCATGTGGCGATGCAGGATTTCATCGCCCTTTGCCGCCGTTCGGGCACATCGGCCGCCGAGATGGAGACGGCGGAGAAGCTGGGCTTTGATACCGGGCTTTGCGTGCTGCATCCGCTGGATGCCAGCCGGCGGCTGCCGCTGTTCATCGCCAATTTCGTGCTGATGGATTATGGCACCGGGGCGATTTTCGGCTGCCCCGCGCATGATCAGCGCGATCTGGATTTCGCGCGCAAATATGCGCTGCCGGTGCCGCGCGTGGTGGCGCTGCCCGGTGACGAGCATGTGGCCATCCACGACGAGGCCTATGTGGGGCCGGGGCGGCTGATCCATTCGGATTTCCTGAACGGCATGGAGGTGGAGGCCGCCAAGGCGGCCGTTATCGGCCGGGCCGAGGCCGATGGCTGGGGCAGCGGCACCACCGTGTTCCGCCTGCGCGACTGGGGGGTTTCCCGCCAGCGTTACTGGGGGACGCCGATCCCGATCATCCATTGCGATGCCTGTGGCGCGGTGCCGGTGCCGCGCGACGCGCTGCCGGTGAAACTGCCCGATGATGTGACCTTCGACCGGCCGGGCAACCCGCTGGACCGGCATCCGACCTGGAAGCATGTGGACTGCCCGGCATGCGGCAAGCCAGCGCGGCGCGAGACGGATACGCTGGATACGTTCGTGGATTCGAGCTGGTATTTCATCCGCTTTGCCAGCCAGCCGGCGGACCGGCCCTTTGATGCGGCCGAGGCGATGCGCTGGCTGCCGGTGGCGCATTATATCGGCGGGGTGGAACATGCGATCCTGCATCTTCTCTATGCGCGATTCTTCACCCGGGCGCTGAACCATGTGGGCAGCATCGCCATTGTCGAGCCATTCCGCGGGCTGTTCACGCAGGGGATGGTGACGCACGAAACCTTTCGCGACGCCGACGGCAAATGGCTGGAGCCGGGCGCGGTGGCGCGGGCGGGCGAGGCGTGGGTAACAATGGCGGGTGCGCCGGTGACGGCGGGCCGGGCGGAGAAAATGTCCAAATCGAAGAAGAATGTCGTCGATCCCGATGCCATTCTCGATCGCTATGGCGCGGACGCCGTGCGCTGGTTCATGCTGTCGGACAGTCCGCCGGAGCGGGATCTCGCCTGGTCTCTGGCCGGGATCGAGGGCGCTGCGCGTTTTGTGCAGCGGCTGTGGCGCATCGCGCATCTGGCCGCCGACCCGGCGGGCGGCGAGGATGTGGCGCTGGCGCGGCTGATGCACCGGGCGATCGACGGGATCACGCAGGATATCGACCGGTTGCAGTTCAACAAGGCGGTCGCGCGCGCCTATGAGCTGGCGAATGCGGTGGAGAAGGCGGGCGGATCGGCCACCAGGGCGCAGGCGGCCCGGGTGCTGGTGCAGCTGGTGGCGCCGATGGTGCCGCATGTGGCGGAGGAAGCCTGGGCGATGATGGGCGGCGCGGGCCTGGTGGCGGATGCCCCTTGGCCGGTGGCGGACCCGGCGCTGCTGCTGGACGAGACGGCGACCTATGCCGTGCAGGTGAATGGCAGGCTGCGCGAGACGGTGGCGCTGGCGCGCGGCATGGCCAGAGATGATGTGGAGGCGGCCGTGCTGGCGCTGCCGCAGGTGATGAAGTGGCTGGAAGGGCGCGCGCCGAAGAAGCTGATCGTGGTGCCCGACCGGCTGGTGAACCTTGTTGGCTAGGGCGCTTTCACTGGCCTTGCTGCTGCTGGTGGCGGGGTGTCAGCTGGCGCCGGTCTATTCGGGCGGCAGCGCCGGGGTGGCGGCCAGGGGGCTGGCGTCGGTGGAAGTGGGGGAGATTGCGGACCGGTCCGGCTGGCTGGTGCGCGACCGGCTGCGGCAGCGGATGGGGGGCGGGGCGCCGGTCTATCGGCTGGAGGTGAGGCTGGACGACCGGATCGACGGATTCGGGGTGCGCGGCGATAATTCGATCATCCGGGAGCGGCGGACGTTGCGCGCGCGCTTTCAACTGGTGGAGCTGGCGAACGGCAAAGTGGTGCTGGATGCGACGGCCGCCGCCGACGCCGGGATTGATGTGGTGACGTCGGAGTTTGCGGTGGTGGCGGCCGAACAGACGGTGCTGGAGCGGCTGGCGAGCGATGTGGCGGAGCAGATCGTCGCGCGGGTGGCGCTACAGATGCAGGGTGGCCAGATACAGGGTGGCGGCGCGGCGCGCCCATGAGCGCCATCAAAAAGCAGGATGTGGCGGCGCTGCTGGCGCGCTTTCCCGATGATGTGCGGATTCTGGTGTTTGGCGGGGCGGATGAGGCGGGATCGCGGGATCTGGCGCAGGGGGCGATTCGCGCGCTGGCGGATGCCGCTGATCCGATGGCGGTGACGGATCTGGCGGCGGACGGGCTGGAGCAGGATGCGGGACGGCTGGCGGACGAGGCGGCGGCGATCTCCATGTTTGGCGGGCGGCGGGTGATCCGGGTGAATCAGGCGGGCGAGGCGGTGGGCGAGGCGGTGGCGCTGCTGCTGGGGGCCGGGGCGGCGGGCAATCCGGTGGTGATGACGGTGGGGGATTTGTCGAAGACGAGTGCGCTGCGCAGGCTGCTGGAGGGGCATAAGGCGGCGCGCTATGTGCATAGCTATCCGATGGACGCGCGGGATGCGGCGCGGTGGGTGGTGGCGCAGGGGCGGACTTTGGGATTGCGTTTTGCGGACGGGGTGGCGGATCGGCTGGCGCTGGCGGCGGGCAATGATGTGGGGGTGCTGGGGCAGGAGCTGGAGAAGTTCGCGCTGTTCCTGGCGGCGTCGGCGGAACATCCGGCGCTGGTGGAGATGGAGCATGTGGCGGCAATCGGGGTGGATTCGGCGGAAGAGGATATGTTTGCGCTGATCGCGGCGGTGTCGGCGGGGGATGTGCAGGGATTTGAACGGCAACTGGGGCTGCTGCCTTCGGGCAATGCCATCGGGGTGCTGCGGATATTGGCGCGGCGGCTGTTTCAGCTGCTGGAGGCGCGGGCGGCGATGGACCGGGGGGCGGATGCGATGTCGGCGCTGAAGGCTTTGCGGCCGCCCATTCATTTCCGGGAGGTGGATGCGCTGGTGCCGGCGATGCGGCGCTGGCCCAGGGCGCGGCTGGAGCGGGCGCTGGCGTCGGTGCTGGCGGCGGAGGCGGCCATCAAATCGCCGGGGTCTGCCGGCGATGTTCTGGGGTTGCAGGCGGTGGCCGGAATTGCGGCGGCGGCCGCGGGCCTTGGCGCGAAGCGCGCGAACGCCTAGGAATCAGGCTTATGGTGCCGAACAGCCCCAAGAGGACCGGCTTTTTTGCCGACAAGAACCGGGCGTTCTGGACGCTCCAGCTGGGTGGCTGGGGTGGCTATTTCGTGCTGCGGACGCTGGGCGGGCTGGCCAATGCCATGGGCATTGATTTCATATTGCCCACGATATTGGTGACGGTGACGGGCTTTTCCATCACGCTGCTGATGGCCTGGGCCTATCGTTCGATCATCAAAATGTCGGCGGTGTGGGTGTGGTCGCTGTCGTTGATGATATTGGTGGGCGGATCGGTGCTGTTTTCCGTGCTGGAGGTGTGGGCGCATGCCACCTTCTATCAGCCGGGGTGGCGGCCGGCGGGCATCGAGTTTCTGGGGGCGATCCTGCTGACGCTGGCGGTGCTGGGGGCCTGGTCCGGCCTCTATTTCGGCATCAATTATTTCCTGCTGCTGGACGAGCAGGCGGAGCGGTATGAGCGGATGGCGGCACAGGCCAATGCGGCGCAGCTGGAGATGCTGCGCTATCAGCTGAATCCGCATTTCCTGTTCAACACGCTCAACTCCATCTCCACCCTGGTGCTGCTGAAGGAGACGGAGCGGGCCAATATGATGCTGTCGCGGCTTTCCTCCTTCCTGCGCTATTCGCTGGTGGGGGAGCGGGAGGGGTCCGCCACCGTGGCGCAGGAGATGGAGGCGCTGAAACTATATCTGGACATCGAGCGGACCCGCTTTGAAGATCGGCTGCGGACGCGCTTTGATGTGGCGGCGGATGCGCTGGAGGGGCGGATACCCTCGCTGCTGCTGCAACCGCTGGTGGAAAATGCGGTGAAATATGCCGTGACGCCATCGGAGGATGGTGCGGACATTGTGATAACGGCGCGGCGCCATGGCGAGCGGCTGGAAGTGACGGTGGCGGATACCGGGCCGGGCATCGCGGAAGGGCGCGAGCCGGTGAGCGCGCTGGGCACCGGCGTGGGGCTGGCGAACACGCGCGAGCGGCTGATACAGGCCTATGGTGCCAATCACCGTTTCGAACTGCTGACGCTGCTTGGTTCAGCGGAAGTTCAATCCGGCTCCGTCAAGGGGCCGGGTTTGCTGATCCTGATCGATATTCCATTTGAAACATTTATGACGCCCGCCGCCACGCAGCGGTCTGAACCGCATCCGCCGTTCCAGCGGTCTGAACCGCATCCGCCGGTTCCGCGTGCCGGACCGCAGGCGCTGTCCCAGCGTGATGGCAAAGGGCAGGAACAAGAGGTAATGACATGATGATTCGAACGCTCGTCGTTGATGACGAGCCGCTGGCCATTCAGGGGCTTATCCTTCGCCTTGGTGCTTTTGCCGATGTGGAGATTGTGGGCACCGCGATCAACGGCCGCGAGGCCATCCGCACCATCCGCACAGAAAAGCCCGACCTGGTGTTCCTGGATGTGCAGATGCCCGGATTCGATGGTTTTTCCGTGGTTTCCGCGCTTTCCGACATCACGCCGCCGATGGTCGTGTTCGTGACCGCCTATTCCGACCATGCCATCCGCGCGTTCGAGGCGCAGGCGGTGGATTATCTGTTGAAGCCGGTGGAGGAAGAGCGGCTGGCGCACACGATGGACCGGGTGCGGACCCGGATGCAGGAGCGGCGGCTGTGCGACGAAGCCGAGCGGCTGGCGGCGCGGCTGGCCGAAGTGGACCCGGATTCGGTGGCGGCGATTGCGCCCGCGACCGAGACGGCGGCTGACCGTTTTGAGCGGGTGATCAATGTGAAGGATCAGGGGCAGATTTTTCGCGTGGATGTGGACAGTATCGAGAAAATCGATGCCGCCGGCGATTATATGTGCCTGACGACCGCCGAGCGCACGCTGGTGCTGCGCGAGACGATGAAGGATCTGGAGCGGCGGCTGGACCCGCGCAAATTCCAGCGGGTGCATCGTTCGACCATCGTGAACCTGGACAATGTGCGGCAGGTGAAGCCGCACACCAATGGCGAATGTTTCCTGACGCTGGCGTCGGGGGCGACGGTGAAGGTGTCGCGCTCTTACCGGGATGTGGTGGCGCGGTTCCTGTAGCCAAGGCGGCCGCAGCGGCCGGCCGGCACGAAAAAGGGCGGGGTGTGATGCCCCGCCCTTTTTGCGTGTCCCCCATTTCGCGTGTCCGGCACCATGGCTTTGCCACGCCGGGCAGCATGCAGCCCGCGCCAGGACCGTCGAGCATGTCATCGGCGCTGCGCCCGTCGTGCGCCTGCCCTTCGGTCAGCTTGAGCAGGATCGGCAAGCCAAGTGCATCGACCAGCGCATGGATTTTGGTGATCAGGCCGCCGCGCGAACGACCCATGCAGCCGGATCGGCCATCTTTTTTTTGGC